>JANYGR010000312.1 GCA_025359355.1 Bacteroidota bacterium
AGTAACGAAACTACTAAATTTAAACCAAATAACCGCAATGATCGCTCATTTTCATCAGTAATATTGCGCATTACTCAAATGTCTTACTGTGAGTCTATGAAATTAACGTTCTGAATGAAATTTGCTTTTTCTGGTTGTAAAACCATAACGTCTTTTCCCAAATTTGAATGGTTTTTTATCCGCAAACTGTCCCACTGTATATGTTATTCCCAAGGAATGCTGTAAATAATTGGAGCCTGTTTTGATAAAGGGCGACTTTATGCCAAATTTAGCTAAGGATTGAAGGTTTAGCCCAAAGCCTTCATAAATTAAAAAATCAAAACCCAAACCAATATTGGCGGTAGCAACATTATTGTAAGGGCTGATGTTTCGGTATGTATAGCCAATGCCTATTGATGCATAGGGGCTGAACCATTCTTTAATGTTAATGATATTATTTAGGTGATACTTTCCTTGAATATCGACACTCATAAAAAGATGAGACGCATCATTTGTAATGCCATTAATGGTTTTACCAGTTTTATAATTATTATAAACCAAACAAAACTCCGCACTCCAGCCATGTTCCAACAATTTATCAATGGCTAATTTAGTGGGGTAAGGCGGTATATTCCAAGATTTTGAAGCGTTAAATAAATCTTTAAAAGGTTTTCCATCATCATCTACCACATTCCCGCCTAATTGTATAGTCCAAGGCGTGTGCGATAAATAATACCCAATAGTGGTTTTTTTTGATTTTGAAGAAGTGGGCGTCGTTTGAGAAAACCCTTTAATAAAGCAGCATAAAATAACAAGCAATAGAAATGATTTAGGGCTTAGCATCCGGCAAAATTAAGGCTTCACTGAATTATAACCTATTGTCCTGTGGACTTACGTCTTTTAAAAAACTTGTATCTTGCTCCACCACCCGACTTTTTCCCAACGGTATTGAATCTATAGATAATACTTAAGGAGTGTTGTAAATAATTAGCTCCCGTTTTTATAAAAGGAGAATTAAGTCCGAATTTAGCTTGCGTTTGAACATTAATGCCTAACATATCATCATAAACCCATACATCTGCTCCAAAACCAACATTTGCAGTCATCACATTTTTATAATTAATTGCATCGCGATATGTATAACCATAACCATGGATTAAATAAACATCAAACCAAGTTTTTTCTTTAAAAAATTCATTGAAATTAAATTTACCTGACAAATCAAAACTCAGGTAATTCCCCGTATTCGTTCTAATATCACCATTAATGTTTTTACCTGTTTTAATTCTGTTATAATTAAATGCAAATTCCGTACTCCATCCATACATCAACGTCTTCTCAATGGTGGCACGAGTTGGATAAGGCTGTATGTTCCATGATTTTTTTGCATCAAATAAACTTTGAAAAGGTTTGCCGTCATCATCAATCACATTCCCTCCTAAACCCACAATCCATGGTGTTGGCTTTAGGTTTATAGCAGCAGTATTCAAAAATTTCTTTAAAGAAAACTTCCTGTTTTGAGCTATGGCTTTTGGCGCCGATAAAATGCTTAATATAACTAATAATAGTATAATTGTTTTTTTCATATAAACTTTCCTTTATTAAAATAGGTTTATAAAACTAATCCTTTTATTTGTAATATGCAAATACTTGATTTTAAGTAATTTAATATGCTGATTGGATTTTGCTGATTTTGATAAGGATATCTAAGATGGCTGATTATTTACAATGTTCATTCAATAAATTCTGAGCGTCGTCGTCGTACTCTTGCGTATAACCCAGCTCTATTGCTTTTTTCAGATTATAACAAGCATCTGATTTTTTTCCATCCTTTAAATAAATAAGAGCTAAGTTTTTATAGGCATATGAATTTTTACTGTCTATTAGTAACGATTTTTTCACATCCTGATAGGCTCCTTTTATATCTCCTAGATTTAATTTAGCAAATCCTCTATTGCTATATGCATAAGGAAACTCTGGTCTTAAACTAATTGCTTTATTAAACATTTGAATAGCTCCATTATAATCTTTTTGTTCTAGTTTAATAAAATAACCAAGATTATTATATCCAACCCAGCGCTCGTTGGTGTCTAATTGCATTGCTTGCTCTATGTCTTTAATTGCATTAACCGTATCTTTAGATTCTGCATAAGCAATCCCTCTATCAAAAAAAGATGCGTAATCAAGGGGGTCGAGTATAATGGCTGTAGAAAAATATTTAAGCGCACTATCCCAGTTTTTTTTCATTTGATAATTATGCCCAATATATTTATTTGCTTTTTTGCTTTGTGGATTATCTTCTAAAACTGTGAATAAAACTTTAATTGCTTCGTCGTATTTTTTTAATTTACTTAATGCCTCCGCTTTTTTATCTTTTAACTCAGCATCGTTCGGTTTTATCTCAAGACCTTTGTCGGCCCAATCAATTGATTTTTGATATTGATTTGATCTCAGATAAGCGCTCGATTTAACTTGGTAGGTTTTTACATATTCAGGTTTTATTTTTATGGCTTCGTCAAAGTCTGCTTGCGCACTCTTATAACTTTGCAGCATTAATCGGCAAGCACCTCTGTTTATATAAGTATCTGCTATTTTATAACTATTAGACGCTTCTGATTTATATTCCAACGCTTTACTGAAATTTTTTATCGCATTAATAAAATCATTTTGTTGATAGGAATAATATGCGTCGCTATTAAATTTAGAAAAATTTGTTTGCGGAAAAACGTTTGTGCGAATACATAAAATGAATATGGCAAGTAAAGTCTTCATAAAAAGGGTTTAAATAAACTTAATTTTATTTTTTTTCAAATACTAATGTTTTTTTATTGAAGTCGGCCGCCGCATTAATCACACTTTTAAATCCATCAAAATTAATTAAAGGATATTTTGTAACGCGGTAATCTTCGTATGCCGTAATAATTATTTTATTTCCTTCGATTTTATATTCACTTAAAAACTGTGCGGCATCCTTACCATCAATGACACACTTTTTATCGATTTTTATTTCATCTGCATTGGTTATTTTGTAGTTATCAGGAATTGTGATTTCGAGTATACGTTTTAATGAATGCGTAAAATAAATATCACCATCTGATACACGTTTTTTATCCTGATATAATTCGGATTGCGCCCCAATTAATTCTCCAACCTTAAATATAAACTTATCGCCTGCACTTTCAATGACATCAGGTAACTCTTGAGTATATGCAAATTGAAAGGGTTTTACCAAAATAGATTCTTTGTCGATATTAGATACAACCGTATTCTTAGTTAAATCTGGCTTAGCAATAGTATAGTAGCTTTTATTAACTTCTTTTTTCTGTTCATCATTTAATAGGCCATATACGGGCTGAATATAATAAGCCGAATATCCCATCAAACTCTGCACAACATCTAACGTAGCAATTAACGTATTAGGGTTTATAGTTGCTTTAACTGATAGATTATGGTATGATTTTAAATAATCATTTGAGGGAATTTGTTTTATTTTAGACGATGGTGCACCAATATCTCCAACTGTAATTTCTTTAATAAACAGTCCTTCGTTAGCTGTATTGTTTGGATTTGGATAATCTAAACGACTTGATATTTCTGTAGGTGAAGTGTATTTGTTTATTCCTGGAAAATAAAACAAGATATCATTTAAGAAAGAATAACTTGGGTGTTTTCCATCAAATTTTGTTTTAATTCTATCGGACGTTAAAACTAATTCGAAAGGAATATTAAACGCTTTAAATGCAGCAATATAAATACGAATAGCGTTTGTTTCACTTAATCGCTTGTCATCCATGCTTTTATTAAAAGGAATGTCGTTATTATCATTGCTTATATTGTATTCTAATTTTAATAAATTTTCTAGTGCCAAAATTTTTTCTTCATTTGTCCCTAATTTGGCAATTTTATTTTTGTCTAAAAGTTTGTCTACCAATTTTTGTTCGTTTTTTTCCATAACAAATAAATTATTGTAATACCCTTTAGCGATGGTTTCCCATGTATAAAATTTAGCGCTGCTTTTATCTGTATTATAGGCCAATTGAACCGAAAAGCTAAATTTATTTGCGTCTGCACTTGCGTATTCTTCTTCTTCTACCTCAGGCAAATTCAACTGTTGCATTCGAAGTATATTTTTAGTCGTATCAGTGGCATCTTTTACAAATTGAGATAATCCATTATAGGATTTAGTTTCGTAAATTAAATTTAATGGACTTAAGACACTAAAATTATATTCCTTAATTGGTAAATTGTTTTGAATTTTATAAAAAGCATAAGGATAAAACACGTGTTTGTTTGTAAAGTAATATTCTACATCGCAACCTACATCAACACCATCTATAGAAAAAATAGTGTAAGGTCCATTATCTTCAAGGTTATCAAAGCGTTTTACATTATCCGTATTAAATGGGATGATCTTATTATCGGGCGTGATGCAACGCGCTTTTAAGTCTATTTCTTCATTTACTTGATTCGTAGAAATATATACTTTATTAATTCGTTCAATTCCTTTTTGAGAATTAACATGATAAATGCGGTGTTTTGTTTCATAAACAACAGCTTGTCCATCCTTATCATAAGCTGTTTCCACTACCGTTGATTCCTTTACCAACATAAGTTCCGATTGTTTTTCGGCATCATTTGGCTTATAAACCGTAGGCTGTTTTTCCCATGCAAATGTTTTGTAAAAATAATTTTGCGCCAATGATGTTGATGCATTCATTAGGACTATAGCGGCTGCTATGCATTTTAGACTAGAAGTAACCTTTACCATTATAGTTTATTTAAAGAAATTGACTTATTACTATTTTTATTTTTTTCATTTAAAAATTCATTCCACGCTTCGAATTGAGTAGTAGAAATGTCTTTATTTTTTAACTTGATGCTACTTTTAAATACAACATTATTCTGTAGGTTGGTATATGAGGTTGTATATTCAAAATTGCTTTTTTTATAATTTACATTTTCAGGGATGTATTTAATTGTGTGTGTTTTATCTACTAACAGATTAACAATCAATTTTTTTTCAAATGCAAAATTAAATTCGAAGCCGGCTGTTCTGTCTTTAGTAGTATACTCTGCCATATAATTTTTATCAAAATTCAGGTTGACAAATAATTCTGTTTTCGTTTCAGTAATATAGTTAGGAATTTTAAATACATAATATATTTCAACAGGCTTATCCCTCCCATTTTCTAATACAATAAATGTGTCTAATTTAAACTTATTATTTCCTTTTTGACAATAAGAGCTAACATAATCAAACTGTTCTTTGTACGATTTACCGGTGATGCGCCCTTGCATACTTACTTTATAATAACCGTCTAGCTTTAAAATACCTTTACCAACCAACGTAGTGTTGTCTAGTTTTATGCTCACACTATCACTCAAATAATTTTTTGTATGCGGGATATGCGGTACCATTTTCACTTGATATTCAGATTCTGAAATTCCAATAATTGCTTCTTTACCTTGTATAAAAGATGTGTGTATTCCTAAATCTTGATGCCTGCCTGTTGCGTCCAAAAATAAACAGGTGTCTTTTGTGATATAAGCCGCGATCATGTGATTGGCCGCCATTGGTGCCGGCACTTCACTAAATTGATATGGAATATCTCGTGTGCCAATCCATGTTAAGTATATTGGAAGATTAGCTGCTTTGCCCATAGAATTCAATATACTTGCCATGTCTTTACAATCTCCAAAACGACGCTTACAAATAATATCTGCTTCACGAGGCACATATCCATCAAGACCATCTTCGTAAGCAATATAAGCGATTTTATCTTGTACCCAATAATAGATCGTTTTTACTTTTTCAATGTCTGATTTGCAATTAGCAACTAAACTATCTGTTATATGTTTCAATTGAGGAGAAGGCGACTTGTTTAAATTTTTTACTAAATCTGAATACCATTTATATAAATTGTTTACACTTCCAACCAATGGAATTGTTTTATTATCTTTTTGGTACTCTTTGATATTAAATAAATAATAACTGGCTAACGCCTTAAAATTAGGGCTATTCTCTTCTGATTTAAATGCAGGTATAGAGTCAATTATCCATGTATAGGTGTTTTCGTTTTTAGAGGGTTTTTCGTTTTTAGTGATTTTTAAACCTTCAGTATTAAAGTCTTTAATATTTATTACAACTGAATTTGGGCACTTTAAAATACAAGTAGCTTTTATTACTGGGTAATACTCAGTAATATAAAATGATCCGAAAAAACGGGGCTCTATGTATATTTCATCGTATTCTAATTCTATGATAGCACCTGGCTTAGAACTTGGATAAGTAACCGTTATTTTTTTTGAGCCATCGTAAAATGTTCCATCAGAATTTGAATCACCTACTTTAATGTCATCCACTATTACTTTGGTGTATTTGTTTCCGTTTGGAACGTAGTTAATGGCCTTAACGTTTTTTACCTCAACAAAAGTGCTCGTGTATATTCCTCTTGTGTTAAAATTTTTACCGCTTTCGTTAAGTATTATAAACTGTTCTTTAACGTGCTTATTAATTTGCAAACCATTTTTGTCGTTCGTAATCTCTATGTTTTCTTGTTTTAAAGTATAAACAATAGGCTGCGAAGGGTACAGTTTGTTAAGCAATTCTACATTGTTTACCTGTGCTTTACTAATTAAAGAAACACACAAAAGCAAGAAGGAGAATTTAGTGTAGTGCATTATTTTTTAACAGTAGGAAATCCATCATAGTAATATGTAGATTTGATTAAAACACCTGCCTCATTGTAATATTTTGTTAATCCATGTTCTTCTCCATTAACAAAATAACACTCCTTTCTTAACTTACCGTTTTCATAATAGAATTTAAATTCTCCTTGAGCATCTCCATAAAAATAATTCTCAAGTGTTTTTAAATTTCCATTGCTATAATAGCTTTTTGTTGGGCCATGTTGTATGTCATTAAGATAAGATTCTACTTCTGCCACATTTCCATTTGAACAATAAGTAGTACGTGTACCGTTTAATTCTCCATTTGTATAATTTACTTCGATAGATTTTTTGCCATTTGTAAAATAACACGTAATCTTAGTATTCCCTGGTTCAATTTTTTTAAATGGTAATAATTGTCCTTTAGCATCATTATATGAATAGCCTAATAATATATCATTTTCATATTTTCTAATGTAAACTAGTTCTCCTAATTCATCGTAAAGAATAGACTCTCCTTGTGCATCTCCATCTCGGTAGTTTACTTTTCTACATACTTTTCCATTCAGATAGTACTCTGTTCTTATTCCGTCTAAATTATCATCTACGTAATTATTTTCTGACTCAATTTTACCATTGTAGAAATAATTAATTTTTTTTTCATTTTTCATATCATTGAAATATGGGGTTTCAGAAATTGCCTTCCCAAATTCATCATAGGTTTTATATATGCCAACGGCTTTACCAGCCTCATATTCTTTTAAAGAAAGCACTGAGCCGTCAGGATAGTATACGTAAGATTTTCCTTGTGGATAATCAAACGCAAACTCTCTGTGAAAAAATAATTTTCCATTTGTGTATTTTTGATCAATAACACCATTACCGCCTGGTAAATCAACATTTTGAATGATGTTTCCTAATGTGTCGTAGTAAATAATTTTTGTTATACAAAATAATTTATAAAAGTCTTCGGACGTTTTTTTACCTTTTACATCGTATTTTTCGTACCAACCTTGAAAATCACCATCATTAAAATATTTGATACTCTCTAGGGTGCCATCAATATGATAATACTTCCAAGTACCCACTGCGTTGTCATTTACAAGATACCCTTCTCTCATTACTTTGCCATTTTCATGATACATTTTAAAGTAAGCGTTTTCTTTTCCTATTGTATAAAAATCTTCTGATTTTTTTTGTCCGTTCGAATAATATTTAATTGATTGGCCATCCAATACCCCATCTTTATAATTCTCTTCTTCCGTTAATACACCATACGCATTGTAATATTTCCATACGCCCTCCATTTCTCCATTTTTATATAAGCCTTCTTTTCGAATGGTTCCATTTGGATAATATAATTTTAACACATTAGACTTCCCTTCTAATTTATGCTCTCCAAGTACTTCGCCATTTTCTTTATAACTTTTAATGTCAGTTATTTTATTTTTTTTATAAGTAAATTCTTCCCACAACTTCCCATCAACTGTAAAGTTTTTTGATACACCATTTAACTTTCCTTCAATGTAGTTTTCTTCTTCAGATAGGTTCCCATTAGAATGGTAAGATTTCCATAAGCCTTCTTTTTCGCCGTTTTTATTATATAAACCCTCTTGTGATAATTTTTCATTATTATGATAAAATTTCCAAATACCAGTTGGTTCACCATTAACGTATAACCCCTCGTTTTTTACTGTGTTTTTAGTGTTGTTAAAATAAAGAGTTGATTGTCCTTCTCGTTTTCCGTTAACAAATTTCACTTTTTGTTTTATCTTACCATTATCATAATATTCTAACAAATCACCTTCAAGGTTATTATCCTTATTTATAATTGTATATTGTTTAGTTCCATTTTTATAAAACTTATTTTCAGTTCCGGAAATTTTATTAGCAACGTAATCGTAATCGGCAGAAGATTTTCCGTTGGCGTAATAAGTAATAGCCTTACCTTCAATTAAATTATTTTTTAAATAGAAGTCAGATTTTGGATTTGTGTTTTCATAAAACTCTCTATAGTGGGTTTCCACCCCTTTATCATACGTTATTTCATTATTAATAGTTCCGTTTTCGAAATAAAATTTCCATTTTCCATCCTTTTTATCATTTACAAAAAAGCCTTCAGATTTTTTAATTCCATTATCAAAATAAAAATTCCAATATCCCTCATTATTATTTTGTGCATTTCGCTCTCCAGCGGCATATAACTTATTATAGCTAAACCAGTGCGGAACGGATTTCGTTATTCCGTTTAAATTTTCATTATATACTGCTTCTTTTGTACACACATAATTATAACTCCATTGTTTAAAAGCCTCGAGTTCTTTTTCATTTTTAGAAACCCACTTATTAATCGCTTCATTCTTTGCTCCGGAAAAAGCATTGTAAACATAGGGCTCAAAATATTTACTCGTCCAAATGTTTGTGAAAAATTTCCCGTAAAAATCATTATAAAATCCTGTTACTTCTTGGTATTTACCAATGTTTTCACATATTAATTGCATTTGTTTAACAACAGCAAAATTCATGTCAATTTTTGATTTATACTTGTCAGATAATGCAATCTTTGATCTTAAAACGCTTTCTAATTCGGCAAAATCATTTTCGTTTTTTATTTCTGTAATTTCTATTGTTTTATCTTCATTCACTTCTAATTTAGCCAATGCTTCTAAGCTGTTAATGACGCTGCTCGCTCGCTTACTTTTGTTATCACACACTAAATAAAATTGCCAAGCTAACATAGCAGGAATTATTTTCCCTTGTTTTAATGCTAAATTCCCCATTTGAAAATGACTAGCGGGATGGAAAGGGTTTATTTTAAGCGATTGTACAAAATATTGATAAGCCTCGTAAAACTTTTCTTGTCTAAGTTTAGCAACACCAAGCTCATAAATAAATCTATTATTTAACGGGTAATTTTTTGCACCAAGCTTATATATATCTTCGGCTTCTTTAGTTCGTTTCAAGTTATCAAGTGCATTAGCCTTTGATAACAGAATGTTTGGCGTATATTGATCTGAATGTTTTAATAATTCATCACATAATATAACTGCTAAAGAATCTTTTTTATCAGAACTATATGTATTAATAAGTTCTACAGACGCTAAAGCAAAAAGAGAATCGTTACGTTCAATCTTTTTGAATTCGGCAATAGCTTCATCATATTTTTTATCATCATTAAGCCTGATACCTTCCTGAATGATTTCACGAGATTTAATTGGCTTATGCTCTTGTTGAGCATACGAGTTAGTGTAAAAACCTATTGAGGAAACAATCACAGTTCCTAGTAATTTATAGTTCATCGTTTATTTTAATATAAGGTGGATAAATAGTGTGTTTATAACGAAGGCAATTCTAAAAGTAACATATATTTTACTGGTCAGCAAATTTTTAAATACCTTTCTTTTGTTCGGTCGCTTCTATTTTACCATCAACCATCTTCGCCAATTTTTGATGTTTTTAAACAAGAAGATAAGGGGCTTACATTACTACAAGTTCAAGAGAATCATTGTTAGATGTAGTTTTACTAACAATAAAAAAGCCCTGCAGGTTGCAAGGGCTTTATCAATCTTATTTTGGTAACTTTTTATTTTACTAAATAAAAAATATTGGTTTGCCATTTAGCGGTGTCCTTTTCTATCATTGGGTCATTAGCATATTCTTCAATTACTGAACTTTGTGTGTATCCTTTTTCTTTCATATTGGCATCCATTGCATAGTGAGCGTTGGCAGATTTATCGTAAGCGCCAAAATATTCGATCATTAATACTTTACTTGCTGGAGTTTCAAATTTTTCAACACCTTCAAGTTTTGTTCCATTAGCTACTTCCATAACTGCAGCAACATCGGCCATCATTGTTTTTTCGTTAAATGAAAAATAAATTGCCTTTGGCATTCCAATAGGTTGTGCTTTTGCCTTTCCTAAAGCTTCGCCTATTTTATGATAAGAGTTTCCAAAAAATGCAGAGATTTTATCAAAACTCATATTTCCTTTTACGCCATAAAACGTTTTTGCGTCCCAGGCAATTTCTTTAATGTCATAATGAGTTGGGGTAGGTATACTTTCCATCGCTACTTTTAATTTATTCAATCCTTTTTCAAAATCAGGGCCAAGCATTTTATCCATATTCATAAATAGCATCATGGCTCTGAAAGCAAACGGACATGGGTCTTGCATAATCCATGACACTTTACTTGAATTTCCTTCAGATGTTACAATGTGATAAATATGCGCATCGCTACTATGCCCATCAAAATGTAATAATTCTACTATAGTATCACCATGCGCGTACATATAAGTCATAGAGCCATTTCCTACTTCTTTCACTTTACTTTCCCAAGCCATAGAGTTGCCTTCCTTTCCGGTTTCTCCGGTATAAGTCACTTTCATTGCAGGGTCTTTTTCAGTCCAAGGCGACCATGTTTCGTGAAAGAATTTTAAATCTATGATTCTAGATTTAATTACATTAGCTGGCGCATTGATTGTGATTGAGCGTTCCACACTTATTTGAGATGGCCCGATTAAACATAAAATTAAATAAACGAATACCAAGCCAATTAAAATGTAAAGAATTTTTTTCATAGGTTTTGTTTTTAAAGTTTATGTGAAATTAAACAAAAAACCTTTCAATGAAAGCAAACATCATTTAATCTCTTTGGGTTTAATTCCTCGAAGCTCTGCTTCGACTCTTTTTTGTAATATTGTTATGTGAGCGAATATATCCATAAAAGTCATAATGTTTCAGTTTTATTATATCATTTTGTTTGTCCTTCAAAATATAGACG
>JANYGR010000315.1 GCA_025359355.1 Bacteroidota bacterium
TAAATGCTTGTTAGAGCATGGAGAACAATCAAAAGTGAATTCTTGTATCCCACAATATTTCAAATCATCTCCTTCCAAAGGAGGCAAATTAAAAACATATTTTACTTTAAACCCTTCGATGTCATTTTTATTAGAATAAAATAATGTGTCACCATTTTTACTTTCATATAAAGAAGCGGTCTCTGAGTTATTTTTCTTAGCCTTTTTAATTTCTCTATTTATTTCTTTTAAAATAGTTTTTTTATCATAAACCCCGCATGTAACAAAGTAAGGTAAAGTTTGACTTTTAATTATAAAAGAAAAAATTACGAATATCAATACAATTAATTGTTTCATTTAGATCTTATCTTAAAACGACTCAAACACATACTCAACCAGTTTAACCCTCATCAAATAAGCGTGTTAGACTAATTAAATCATATTTCACATTATTTTTACTGAATATAGCTCAACTTAAGCATGTTCGTTCTGCCTTTTTCTTTCATAGGCATACTCGCTAAGTTAATTACTAAATCGTCTGCTTTTACAAAACCACCATCCTTAATATAATCTTTCAAATCAGAAATAGTGTCATCCGTACTTTCATATTTATCATAATAGAATCCACGTACACCCCATACTAAACTCAAGGCGTTTAATAAATATTGATTATCTGTAAAAATATAAATGTTGGCTTTTGGTCGGTGACTACTTAATTTAAAGGCTGTATACCCACTGTGTGTCATTGATACAATAGCTGTTACATTGGCCTGTTTAGCCATCACACTGGCATTATAACAAATACTATCCGTAATGTATGTGACAGTTTTTAATTCAGGCTGATGTTCTTTGTAATAAATACGATCATCACTTTCTATTTGTGTGATGATACGTTTCATGTATTCAATAACCTTAACCGGGTAACGCCCAACAGATGTTTCTGCACTTAACATTACCGCATCAGCACCATCAAGCACGGCATTAGCTACGTCGTTTACTTCCGCTCTTGTTGGTGTATAAGCCGTAATCATACTCTCCATCATTTGTGTAGCAATAATAACAGGCTTAGAGGCAAGGATACATTTATTCACAATCATTTTTTGTAATAACGGCACTTGCTCCATAGGCATCTCTACGCCTAAGTCTCCACGTGCTACCATCACACCATCTGTTACTTCAATAATTTTATCAATCTCTTTAATAGCTTCTGGTTTTTCAATCTTAGCAATAACACGCGCTGGTTTTTTCTTAGAACGAATAATGTCTTTTAATTCAATGATGTCTGTTACGCTTCTTACAAAGGATAAACCAATCCATTCAAAATTATTTTCGAGTGCGAAATCTAAATCGCGTAAATCCTTTAATGTCAAGCAAGGCAATGAAATTTTTGTATTGGGTAAATTCACTCCTTTTTTAGATGATAAGTTGCCTCCCGCAATAATCAACGCGCGAACTTCATCCTTACGATTGGTTTCTATAACCTTCAGTGTGATTTTTCCATCATCAATTAATACTAATTCACCCGCAGATACGTCTTGAGGGAACTGAGGATACGTCATAAATATTTTTTCTGCCGTACCTATGCATTCCTTGGTTGTAATGGTTATTTCGTTGCCATTGATTAATTCAGCCCCATTATTTTCCATCACACCAATGCGTAATTTAGGTCCTTGAAGATCGCCTAAAATACCAACGTTACGGTTTAATTTTTTATTTAAAATGCGAATATTATCTACGACATGTTTGATTGGTTCGTAATCGCCATGAGAAAAGTTAATGCGGCAAATATCTAAACCTGCTAAAAATAATTCTTCAAGAACGGCAATGTTTTCGGTAGACGGACCCATAGTGGCCACAATCTTAGTTTTGTTATAATTAAAATTCATATGTAGATATTATTTTTTGTTGTCATATGGAATACGCCTGTCTTCATTGATGTTTGTTAGAAACAAACTCTTTGTAAATGGCTATTTCATAATGCTTTTTATTACCACGAATGTAGTTATTTCGTTTGTAAATTCATATTTATTAAATTATTACGCTATTAGCAGAATGAGCCTATTAATGCGCTACATCTGATTTCACATCGTAGTCGATTCCTTGTGCCTTTAAGATGCCTTTTACTTTCCATGCGTAAAATGCTAAATATCCAAAACAAAATACAGTAACAATATATGATGCATGAGGATTAATGGCATCTACCAAAAGCCCTTGTAATGGCGGAATGATGGCGCCACCAAAAATCATCATCACTAATAACGATGAACCTTGATTTGTATATTTCCCTAAACCATTAATGGCTAATGCAAAAATACAAGGCCACATCACCGAACAAAATAAACCACCACTCATAAAAGAATACAAGGCCAAATTACCAGTTGTAACTAATCCAACAATCATCATGGCACAGGCTGTTAATGCCAATATCAAAAGGGTTTTAGCAGGATTGTCGCCAGAAATAATAAAGATGACAGAAGCTAAAATAACATATGGGATGTAATATAAATAATCATCTACCTGACTACCTCGCAATAAATTTACCCCATAAATAATGGCAAAAGCAATCAATGGCATGACTAATTGTAATATCAATTTATTAGTTTTTCCTACGTTAAACGCACCAATAGAGCCTGTCCAACGACCTATCATTAAACTGCCCCAATACAAAGAAATAAAATGTGATATTTTAGTATGGTCCAACCCTTTGATTTCAGGCATTTTTAATAGTGCCCCCATATTACTTTGTATCGTCACCTCTACTCCTACATATACAAAAATAGCTAGCATTCCCAATGTCAATTGAGGAAATTTTAAAGCACCAAGTTCTTTCGTTGTTACATCGCTATCTTTTGAATTAGCTGATATAACAGGTAGTTTAGAGAACCATAAAATAGTAGCGCACAATATAAATAATAAAAATAAAATTAAGGCTGGTGTTTTAACAGCATCTAAACTACTGTCGGCTGCAGCTGGCGCATTGATATTGCCAAATAATGCAAAACTTAAAATAACAGGGCCTATTGTGGTACCAAAGGAATTAATTCCTCCTGCTAAGTTCAAGCGTTGCGCTCCTGTTTCTTTATCTCCAAAATTAATTACAAAGGGATTCGCTACTATCTGCTGCAAAGCAAACCCTAAGCCTATAATGAACAAAGCGCAAAGTAACAATGGATATGAATTGAAACTAGCTGCTGGTATAAAAAATAAAGATCCGATAGCGGAAACTAATAAGCCAAGGATTAATGCTTTTTTATATCCCATTTTAAATATTGGATCGCCACTTGAGCGCGAAATAATAAAATAGATGAGCGAGCCTACGCCATAAGCAGCATAAAAAGATAAATCTACTAACTGCGATTGAAATTGAGAAAGTTCGAATTTAGCCTTAAATAAAGGGATAAGAATGCCATTGCTTGCTGCAACAAAGCCCCAAAAGAAAAATACAGAAATTAATGCGACAAAAGATGATTGAAGTTTTTGCATAATAGGTGTTTAATAATACCCCACAAGTTATATTTTTAGCTCGTACATTCATCGTCAAACTTATTGCATTATCAACAGTGTATTATTAACTACTTCATATAAAAAACTGATAACTCATCATACATAACTCATAACTTTAAAGCATGGAATTACTAACACCAACACACTGGAACGATTACGAATTATTAGATTGTGGCGATTTTGAAAAGCTTGAACGCTTTGGCAAATACATCACCATACGCCCCGAACCACAAGCGGTTTGGAAAAAAATATATACCCAAGCAGAATGGGAAAAGCAAGCTCACGTTAAATTTATTTCTAAATCTTCATCTAGTGGCGAATGGAAAATGTTGAAGAAAATGCCAGAGCAATGGCATATCGAATATCCTTTAAACAGTGTGCAACACCGCACTCAAACATTAGATTTCAGATTGGGCTTAACCTCGTTTAAACATGTCGGTATTTTTCCAGAACAAGCTTGTAACTGGGATGTCATCCATCAATTTTTAGTAGGCTTAGATAAACCAAAATTTTTAAATTTATTTGCCTACACAGGCGGGGCTTCAATTGCGGCGCGTGCGGCTGGTGCTGACGTTACACATGTTGATAGCATCAAACAAGTAGTTAGTTGGGCAAATGAAAATATGCAAAATTCTCATTTAGATAATATTCGTTGGATGGTAGACGATGCGCTTAAGTTTGTGAAAAAAGAACAACGACGCGGAAATCTATATCAAGGAATTATTTTAGATCCGCCTGCTTTTGGCCATGGCCCTAATGGCGAAAAATGGAAACTAGAAGATAATATTTTAGAAATGATTGATAGCGTGTTGCAAATTTTAGATCCCAAACAACACCTGCTTATTCTAAATGCTTATTCACTGGGGTTTTCAGCTTTAGTACCTCAAAATTTATTACAACCATTTGCAACAAAACATAAATCAAAACTAAGTATTGGCGAATTATATTTAGAAGCAAAAAGTGGTGTTAACTTGCCGTTAGGCGTTTGGGGCAGATTGGAGAAGAAATAGTTTTACTGTTAAAAAAATGTAATTCCAAATTGATTACATAAACAAGTTCAATATAATATATACTTTCATCGCGTTATTGAAACTATCATTTATTTGACGACGTATGAAATACTCCCTATTTAATTTCTTTCTATTAGCCTTGTTTATTATTAGCGGAAGCTATAATTTATCAGCGCAAAAATCCGACTCTATTATGCTAATTAATAGAAAATATAAACATGAGGTTGGTATTGATGTTCAAGGGCTTATTCAAAGAAATTTGGGTTCAACACTTATTTTAAAAATAAAACGAAAAGAAAAATTAGTTAATCTAACTGGCAGTAAAAACTTTAGATTCCAACTAAATTTAAGCGGCACCTTTCCTGTTTCAGAAAAAACAACACAAATAGATTCTGCTCAGTATCGTTATAGTAATAAAGGAGCAAGTTCATTCACAATTCAACCCATGTTTGGCATTGAACGTATTAAGTTTTACGGAAAATTCAATTTTTATTATGGTGTAGATTTTGGTCCATATTACTCATATATAGATAATGGTTATATGGCTTTTAAATATACTTATTTAAATAGTGGTGTTAATGGTTACAACAATACTAACGGTGGCCCTATTGAAACTCAATCAAAAAAGTATGGTGTTTCTGTTGCTCCATTTATTGGTATAAAATACCGTATTTCTTCTCATTTCAGCGCTAGTTTGGAGTCTTGCTTTTATTTATCCTATTTTATAACTAAAGAAAAAAGTTACAATATCCCCTATTATTATAACCCAAGTAATTCAACTGTTTTAATCAGTGAAAAAACCGCTCACGGCTTTGATTTTTCCATGAAATATCTTCGATTTCTAACTATTAATTATCATTTATAAGAGGTAGTAATAATTCTTATTTCAAATAACTCACAGCGATGATTTGTATTTTTCGTTCCATAGCCGCATAAGGGCTGTAAACGGAATTTCTCACATCTTTCACATCATCACTTACTTTACTAACTGGTAACTCACCAATGTCTTCATTCGTAAATTCAATATTTCCTTCCGCAGGGTTTGTATTATTGACATACTTCACAAACTCTCCATTGTTATATTCTAAAAAATAATTTTGCAAACTACTAATACGTCGTTTTGCTAAGTTTACATTATAATCCGTGCTTGCTAACGGGCTACAATAGCCTTTCATGGTGATTTTTACTTTTTCGCCACGTGCTAAAACTTGTTCTAATAATAACGCAAATTTTTCAAGGTCTTGCATTCCTGCATCTACACTGTCTTCAAAGAAATTCTCGACACGGTTTTGTGCTAAATTTTTCGCATCGCCTTCCAATCCTTTTGTGTATTCTACAAAATATTTTGGTTTCAATACCGTGTAATCTTCATAGGTTTTTTTATAATTTTTTTTCGTAACAATCACTTTCGTTTTTGGTTCTGGTTCATCATTATGAAAATATAAAGTTAACGGACACAACACTTTCATTTGATTAATAATAAGCGCTGTTGTGTCAATTGGCTTTGGTGGCTCAGTAAGAGGAGTTATAGGAAAACTATAAATATCATTGCAGCAACTCGGTTTATCTTCAAAATAAGAACCTATACGATTAGAAGAAATATAGGCTTTATCTTTTTTAGAATTAATACTATAATAAATATCGTTATAACTACTATTAATCGGATACCCTAAATTTTGTGCGTCTGTAAATTCACGCTGTGCTGAGCTTGCCGAAGTATTGTTTTTATACTCCGATTTAAAAATATCAAAGTTACCTAAACCCTTATGCCATGTGCTGCTAAAAAAAAGCGTATTGTTTTCTTTCACATACCAAGGAGTAATTTCATCTTCTATCGAATTTATTTTTTTTCCTGCATTTATAGGGGTTTCAAAAGATTCATCTTTATTCATATAAGCATACCAAATATCCATCGCTCCTTCTCCCGCCCCTCTATCACTGGCAAAAAACAACACATCCTTTCCATTCAATTCGCTAAAACATGGTTGCGTGGTATTACTTCCATCCACATTAATGGGAGCAGGTAATTTTTGCAAATCGGTCCAATGTCCATCTTTAAAATTAGATACATAAATTTCACATTTATATTGACTGGCATTGATAGCGCCACAGCGCGATACAAAGATTTTAGTGAAATCCGCATTGAAACTCGTATTGGCATTATGAATTCCATTTTTATTAAACAAACTATCAAGCTCTTTGGCTTTTAAAAATTTATTTTCTTTAATGGGCGATTTATGAGCCGTATATAATTTATTAAACCCAACGCCATTAGCGTCACTCTTTGATTTATCTCGTAATGATGAAAAATATAACAAGCTGTCGTACTCAAAGGGAGCATACTCACTCACCTTAGAATTTACCATACTATCTAAATGTAAAATTTTTACGTCCACCGGATTTTTCACTAAGATCTGAGCTATGTCGCAAGCCTCAAATTCTTGCTTCGCTTTAAGTGCCAATTGCTTTTTTATTTTGTCTTTACTGTTCTTTTGTTTTTTATAATATTTGTCGAAATATTTTTTTGCATCCTTGTATTTACCAGTGTTTTTGAGCTGTGTAGCAATATAAAAAGGAACTTCGGTATATGTTTTACCATTATCTTGCTTAAAGATTTTTTCATACCAATGCAACGCCGTAGCATTATCATAATTTAAACGAGAGGCATCAGCAAACAATAATTGATATGTTACATTAGACGAATCGATTAAAATAATTTGATTATAAATTTGTGTAGCTGATGAATAATCTTTTATACTGATGGCATCAGAGCCCTGTTTTAATAATTGCTTGATGCTTTGAGCCTTTGTATTAACAAGCATTCCAAAGCAAAGTATAAAAAGATAAATTGTTTTTTTAAACATAAGGTTTTACATATAAATAGGGCACACGCGAGTTTTAGGTACAAACGGAATTACTTTTTTGAAAATATAGGTCACATAAAATTCAATGGCTCCCTTATGACTGGTAGCTGCATTAAATTTACTTGTATTAACGTCGTAACTAATTCCAGCAGTTAATGTTTTAATTTGATAGCCAACACGAGCAATTACAGCATCACTTGTTCTATAATACAATCCTACGGACGCAGACTGATTTGTTTTTTGATCTAACAAAAAGCGCAACTGCGTGCCAGGAACAATTTCGTTATACTTGCCTTGGTGTGAGTATAGTAACTCTGCAACAATGTCTATTTTGGGCGCAATCGGGTATTGAAAACACACATAATTATTTAACTTAGCATCTAATCGAATACTGGTATTATTTTGAAAAGTTAATGTAGGACTTGTAAAATGATGATACGAAATGCCATACTGCACAAAAGCCCTTTGTTTAATAGCATACTGGAGAGCCGTACCAATATTGAAATCGCCAAAAGTAGTTGCGTTTTTTGCAAAATTTTCACCAGTATTATTAGAAGAACTGTAGGAATTACCTTGATACTGATCATCAAAGGTCATTCGGTTATAATTAAATGCACTGTTAGAAATGCCTGCCGTTAAGCCTGTAGTCCATAACAAGGTAGAATCTTTATTTACTTTATGAATATACGACCCCGATAAATACAATTGATTCGTATTGTAATACGTATCGCCTGCTTTATCATTATTAAATACGATGCCTATTCCAAAACAATCGCTTTTCATTTTTTTAGTTTTAAAACGTCCGTCAGCTGCAAATGAAATGGTGCGATAAGGAACAGGTACACTCGACCACTGACTGCGATAAATAGCATTAACGCGGTAATCACCATCAAATAGCCCAGTAAAAGCAGGATTCGCGTTTAAGATAGAACCATTGTATTGAGAGAAGTGTATATCTTGCCCATATAAAAAGGTTACTTGAAGTAAGAGTAAAGTTGTTCGGAAAAAACTTTTTCTTAGCTTAAATAAACAAAAAAATATGTCGGATAACTTTTTTATCATCGTATAAGTGTCACGTTTCCTTTTTTAAAAATCTCAACACTACCTTCACTACATTTCGCTTTTATATAATATCCAAAAACACCTGCGTCTGATTGTTTGCCCTTAAATGTGCCATCCCAGCCTTGTGTAGGATCAGTCGTGTCATACATTAATTCTCCCCAACGGTCGTACACTGCTAAATAAAATATTTCGTAAAGTGGTCCTCGTATTTTGAAAATATCATTATGCCCATCTCCATTAGGTGTAAATGTATTTGGAATAAATAAATCAGGATTAGGATTGATATTAACTGTTTGTGCAACTAAAGTATCAACACAATTAACCGAATTAGGAATATAGGTGATCAATGTAATCGGAAAACTTCCAGCTGCTGGAAAATTATGTGAAGGGTTTTGAATGTGAGACGTATCGCCATCGCCAAAATTCCAATTCCACAGAGTTGTAGTGCCTGGAGGCGATTCCACACTTCCCTTAAATTCCACTAAATTATTTGAACATGGCACAGGTGAAAATGTAAAGTTCGCCTTAAATGAATTACTGATTGCTACAGTAGTTGTTACCGTGTCGTTACATAACGGTTTGTTACTCACGTATGCCACCAAGGTAACTGAGTAAATCCCTGTGCTTGGATAGATATAGGTAGGATTCGTGAAATGCGATGTGTCGGCCATTGTAGTGGGATCGCCAAAATACCAGTTGTAATTTAAACTTGTGCCTGTACTATTATTCACAAACGATGCCGATGTTGTGCCACAAATTGCCTGCGGTACTTGAGCAGCGGCTACAACCACACTAGGACAAGGCTTCACAATTAATTGAAAATCACGTTTTGTTTCACTTAAAAACACACCATGTCTATATTCTTTCACCTTAATTCCTATTACAAAATAACCTTGCAGATTGGGAGTGGCTGTTACTAATCCTGTTTGCGCGTTCACAACCATAGGCACGCCTCCTAGCATATCTGTTGTGCTATAGGGTGCTTTCCATGGTACTGCAAAAAATGGTGGCGGAACGGGCGTGCTGGTACAACTTGCTGGAGGTGCACCACAACTGACTACTGTGCTTGGTCCAATGCTACTAATGATAGGGCAATTAGCATTTAATCCATTATATGGTTGAAAGAGTTCATACACCAAGGAATCCCCATCATAGTCAATAGCCGAATGATCGAATATCCATGGTTTATTAACACAAATAAATGGTGGTGGCCAATTTTTGAAAACTGGATTACTATTAATAGGCTCTACTTCCGATCCTGGAATGCTCGAATAATAAGTCGCACCAATGCATTCGGGTGTAATTAAATTTAAGATATTAATATTGCGACAACACCGTTGATACGATAATTGATAACCTCCTACTAATGGCGGTAATGTAATTGTATCAATATAAGTAGTTACTTCATAACAAAAATCGAGAGGCGGTATAGTACAAGGATCGCTAATCGTAGGCGCTAAAGTGTCTAATCCTCTGAACACCATTTGCAAGGTTTGCACAGGGTTATTGTTTTTATCGAAAACGCCCACTGTTGCTGGATTATCAAAAGGAGGAACGCCAACCCAACAGTCGCGATATACTGTTAAGCGAATCTCGTATTTATCAAATCCCAAATATTTATAATTCATTTCGCCACCCACAATATGGGTTGCTTGAATTCTATTCGTAAATAAGAATATGGCAAGAAGTGTTAAGAGTAATAAACGTTTTTGCATATACTAAAATAGTCATTTTTTACATATAAATAGGGCATACTCGAGTTTTAGGCACAAAGGTTTTTTTGGAACACATATAATCTAGCACTTAGTTGTAATTTAAACATTTTACGTTAGCTTTATTATAAGATTATTGCAACAAGATAAAATATACAAACATATTTATTACTTCAGGGAAAAAATAGTTTATGAAAAAAATAATAATTATAATAATTGCATCATTATTATTCCTTACGTATTTATATAATAATTTTTTTACAACAAGAATGCTTATTGGTACTTATGTCAATATGAACTACAAAAATTCAATCGAAGATCCTAATATTCCTGACACATTAATACTTCTACAAAACAATACTTTTTCAAGTCAATACTTTGGAACAGGTAAATATTCATTAAGCTATTCAATATCAGGAAGTAAACTTAATTTAATTTTTGATGATGTTATTCATCAGATAAACATACACCCTAATATCAAGAGAATTAATTTTAATCATACAAAAATTATTTTATGTTCTGATTTAAATCATTATTACGAAAAAATAAATTAACACCGCGCTTCATCAATACTCTGTAAGTTTGGCTCTTAAATATAATTTTATGTATACGTGAGCGCACTTTAAAATTACTATTTTACATATAAATAGGACATACCCTAGTTTTAGGCACAAAGGTTCTTTGCTTAGCATGAATGTAAATAAAAGAAATTTCAAAACCACCCTTGCCATTAGTGGCTCGTTTGAATTGAGAATAGTTATAATCATAAGATACTTGTAGTCTCATGTTAGTATATTCTAATCCAACAGTGGTGATGAATGCATCTCCTGTTCTCATAAAAAATCCAGCATTTAATTTCGTGTTTGTTTTTGGATCGATGGTGTAATAATACGAAAGACCAATCAGGTTTTCCTTAAATGCTTGTTGCTGATTACCATAGTATTCAAGCATTACAGCGGATATATTATTAAAACTATATTTCAATTGTAAGCTTTCGTTATGGCGCGGTCTTAATAAAACTCCTTTCGTATCGTTAAAAGAAATGTTCGGCTGATTGATGTGATTGATAGCATACCCTATGGTTGCTGTTAAATGTTGTTTGAATTTTTTTTGGATGACTGTACCCAACGAAATATCTGTTATCACTTTTGATTGTCTTACAAATGTTTCGCCGTTCGAGAGGCTTTGATTATACACATCGCCATCCCACTGTTGATCGTATGATAATCTGTTAGGATCAACACTTAAATTTGTAATGCCTGCTAATACACCAATACCAATGGTTAGGCCCGTATCTTTTTTAAATGTAAGTTTATGATTGATGGGCACTTTCACTTCTGTGATGCTATACTTCCCGTCGCCAGCCGCATCATGATTAAACATTAAACCGATAGCTTCCTTTGTGCCTTTGATAAATGATTTATTCAAATTAAAATCCGTACCAAAACTAAAGGTATTATAAGGCACTTTTACACTTTGCCATTGATTTCTATAATTTAAAATGAAACGCACATCTCCTTCAAACATTCCGGCATTGGCAGGGTTTTGGTTTAGTGGCGACATTTGCCAATTAGAATAATGAGGGTCTTGAGCATAGGCATTACAAACGCCAAGAACTAAAAGCAAGGAGCTTATGAGTTTCTTATAAAAATTATGTTGCTTGCTCTTTATCATTTACCTCAACAAGGTTATATTTCCTTTTTTAAACGATTCTTGTCCATTATTACATTTAAAGGTCATGTAATATCCATACACACCTTGATCTAGCTGCTTACCTTTAAATGTACCATCCCATCCGTTTTTGATAGTATTGGTTTCAAATAGTTTTTCACCCCAACGATCGTAAATAGTTAAATAGACTTCTGTAATAAAGTTACTTCTAATATATAACACATCATTTATACCATCGCCGTTCGGTGTAAATCCTGTTGGCAAATACACAGTGCCTTCATCACAAGCGTCTGTTATAATTTCTATAAAGACTGTTTTTAAAAAGTGCTTGCAATTATTTTGATCTGTAAAATAAATGCTGTATTCACCTGTTTTTGTTGGGGTAAACGTAATGGTATTATTTCCGGTAAACGAAAAAGGCACATAAGGTGTAATACTTATATTTCCTGAATAAGTAAATCCATTTAATGTAACGGTAGCTGTTTGCCCAAGCGTAAGTGTAGAGGAGGAAACTGTTATAGAACTAGTATTATACGTAAAAGGAAAAACCGATACAGTCGTTGTTAATTGACTTTTACAAGTATCTGTTCCATTAATCGCACTAATAGTAACCGTATAAATTGTAGTAACTGGAGGAAATGCTTTAGGGTTTGAGATAGTCGCATTGGTGAGATACTGCGAAGGCGCCCAAGCATAAGTGACTCCTCCACTTGCAAATAGCTGAACAGTATCAGGTTCGCATTTAGATAGAGAGGCATTAACTGCAACTGGCGAAAACCCAGATAAATTAAGCACTTGTTTGCTCGTATCTTTACAACCAAAACTATTAGTTGCGATTAACGAAACAGTATACGTGCCCGTAGAACCATAGTAATATAAGGGGTTTTGAACACCACTGCTATTTCCATCTCCATAACTCCATTGCCAACTCACAGGAGTAAGAGTTGATGCATCTGTGAATTGAACATTGTTATTACAACCTCCGATACTATAGGTAAAGGATGATGTAATCTTTGGATAAACCGTTATAGAGGTGGTTAATGTTTTGACACAAACCTTTCCAAACAAACTATTTTGTAAAATGGTAACCGAATAAATGGTGGTTGTTTGAACATTACAAGAGGGTGATGCGGAGAACGGATTTGATAAACCAGTTGTTGGCGACCAAGTATAGCTAGTGCCTCCAGACGCTTGCAATAATTTAGTTTCGTAGGTGCATTTTGATTGATGAGGGTTAATCGTAATCGAATCTACAGGAACAAGTATGGTTTTGGAAATAGAATCCTTACACCCAAAGTTACTTGTTGCTACTAACTTCACCGTGTATGTTCCTGCGCTATTAAAGGATTTTGTGGTGTTTGTTGTTGAAGAAAAAAGCACAGAGTTCGCATACCATTTAAAAGTACTTGTCAATGGACTTGATGTATTATTAAATTGAACGTTATTGGAACACGAATCAACTGTTATCGTGAAATTAGCTACAGGCTTTGGATACACTGTAATAACAAGGCTTGCGGTGTCATATAAATTAGTACAAATAGAGGATTTCACATACAAATGAACAGTGTATGTTCCAGATGCTGTAAATGTTTTAACAGGATTAAATACTTGAGATGTTGTATCATTACCTCCAAAGTTCCACAGATAGGCGTGTCCGAGCGTACTGGTATTATTGAAATTAACGACTAATGGAGTGCAACCGCTTAAGGTGTTTGCAGAAATATTAGCTTGCGCAGAGTTTAATTGAAAATCTATTTTAAATACGCCATTATTACAATTTGTAGATTGATTTACATTTGAGCCATACAACGATGTTGGCCAAGCACCAGGAGTAACAGGGAAATCATCGTTACCATTACAGCCAGCGCATACAGATTGGTAGATGATTCCTTTTTTATCAAAACGGCTCGTGCCACCATCTACATGCTCGTGACTTGATGCGCCTCCAAAATAACTTCCAAACAATAAACCATTCATGTTTGGTCCAAGTACCATTAAATAAAAATTATAGGCATCGGTTGTTGATTGTATTGGGTTTAACAAGGGCATTCCGGTGGTAGGATTTAAAAAAATAATATTTCCTCCCCAGCCAGATATATAAACATTTCCAGCACAATCAACCGAAAAAGCTGATGGTGAAATATTGATGGTTCCATTTCCATTACCAAACACAGTAGCTGCCAACAATATATTTAATTGCGAATTAAACATTTGAATGAATTGTTTACTATTTGCATTCGAATAAACTCCAGCGGTAACAGGCATATTGCCTAAAGATTGTCCGTATAAATATACTTGTTGTTGTTTATCCAATTGTACAAAATAACTTTGATCGTAATCATTAGTGCCTATAAAACTTGAGTGCATCATACTCGACCCATTCGCTTTTATTTTACACACATAGCCATCACATTTTCCGCCACCATACACCGTATGATAACTGCCAACAGTAACAGGGAAATCAGCACTACGTGTTCCTCCTGTGATATAAATGTTTAATGTATCATCTAACGCTAAAGAATAACCAGCATCATTGTCACTTCCTCCTATAAACGTGCTAAACACCAAACTACTAAGCGTATGGTTAAACTTAACAAGCACCGCATCTTGTTGTCCACCAAGTGTATTATCAATCGCGTTTTGTGTAGGAAAATCAGCCGACTTAGTACTACTATAGATATAAATATTATACAAACTATCAACTTGTATTTCACCGCGGTATTGGTCTCCGTAATTATATTGCAATGAATCTGGCGGATATTCTGTAACTGTGCCGTAAGCAGACGTGTATGAAGCAATCACATTATTATAGTTGATACCATCATTTCCAGAACCGCCAATGAAGGTAGATGCTAATAGAGTCGTTCCCGTCACATTTAGTTTGGCTATATAAATATCAGTACCTCCGTTAAACGTTGTACCATTAAATACAAAGGAAATAGAAGAGCCTCCGTTAAACGTATTGTCATAACAACCCAGGGTAGTAGGAAAATCAGAAGAGCCCGTTGCTCCATACAAACATAAATTGTCATTTTTATCAACGATTAAACTCGTCACAATTTCACTAGATCCAGCGCCACCTATATAGGTAGAGTATTTTAAAAACACTCCCGATGAATCATATTTCGTGATAACTACATCGGTATATCCTGGCAAACTATTAAAGCTAACATCATAAGCACCACTTGTTGTTGGATAGCCAATATCAAAACAAGTTCCACCTGTATACAAACTTCCACGAGAATCATAGGTCGCTGTCATACCAAAATTATCGGCAGTACTGCCACTCGAAGCTGCAAATACAAGCAAAGGATCGATAATCAAATCAATATTATGATCATACTCTTTTAATAATTTGAATGAAACGGTGTTTTTATCTAACACAAATTTGCTTGGTATTTCAATCGTATCTCCTGCTATTATCTGATAAACAAAGGGTTTCTGTTCGATTGATTCGCTCACAGAAGTGCTAATATACAATGCCCCGTTTTTAAGCTTTATGTTTTCTATGCCTATATACTGCAACTTCACCGAGCCTGGATTTCCATCTGGATGTACAATAAAATTATACTTAATAGATTGGCTTCCTCCGTTATAAAGCGCGTCTATTCCTTGATATAGCCCTTTAACAGTGATGTTTTTATAATGATGTACTTGTTTTGCCCAACGTTTCTGATCAGATCCTATAAAGTAATTATCATAATCTTCGTAAGCATGGCTTGATTCAATTTGTGGTAATGAATTAGATCCAATAAAATCAATACTATAAGCGTGGTATTTTAATGTGGGTGAAATTATTTTCCCTAAATGTCTGCTTCTGTATGTATCCTTATCATATAAATGAAAAGTCAGTTTTCCGCTTTGTTCTACAAATAAGGCGCCGCCATCTAATTGTGCCCGGTATTTAATTTGATTATCCCATTGCTGCTTGTTTTCCGTAAACCGAACAAAGGATTGTGTCTGAGGATGAGGCGTTTTAACTCGCTGTGCTTGCCCGTATAAACATATACTTACTAATATGATTATGATTTTCAGTCTATTCACTTAAGTAAATATATAAAAAAACCCCGATATATTTATATCGAGGTTGTGGTTAAAAGCATTAACGCTTATATCAACGTGTCATTTTTTTTGGCGTCTTTTGTTTGTTTAATAATTTGAAGTGTCCAGTATACTAATAAGCTAAAAATAATAACCCATAAGATAATGTTTGGTCCATGACCCATTTTTTTCATCAAATCAAAAATCTTGTATGAAAATTTACCGATGCCATAAAACACATCAGTCATTGTTACCATTAAAGAAATCATTAAAGCGCCCATAAGTATTATTTTTTGTAAGTTTACAGCACAAAAATATAATTTTTTTCTATATCATAGCAATTTCTCCTTAAAAATGTTTGTTGCCCCTCTTAAAAATAATTTCCAAGCCTCCATTATCATCCTAATTATATTTAGTGTTGGATTATGGGCTTGTAGCTTTATGTTCTCATCGCCCTACTCCATTCCATCAATTGGCGAAGAGCATGTGTTTTATCACTTATTATTTTCTAACGATACTTCTTTCTTAACTGAACAATTCATTACTTTTTTTAGCATTATCATAGGCGCATTTTTTGTCGATTTTATTACCATTAATCAAGAGATTACGTCCAAAACTAACTATTTACCTGCTTTTTTATACATTCTGTTTGCATTTTCAGCTACGACCAATCGCCATATTGAACCCATTTTAATTGCCAATTTATTTGTGTTGCCTGCTATTTATTTTATTGCAAGTGCTTACAGACAAGATACAGCCTTATCTGCCATTTTTAAAGCAGGGCTTTTATTAGGTTTAGCTTCCTTTTTTTATGCGTATTACATTCTTCTTTTTCCAATTGCCTTTATAGCTGTTATCATACTCAGATCATTCAATTGGAGAGAGTGGGTTTTGTTGATCATTGGCTTACTACTCCCTGTTTATATTTACATATGTATCAGTTACCTCAATGGCTACGGAGCATTTACCTTATTGCATGTTTTCAAAAATAACATGGCTAACTTTCAAAAACCTGTTTTGTCGGAGTATTATCTGGTGTTTTTTATCATTACCATTTTTATATTCATACTTGCTATATTTTACAATGTTAGCAAGGGTTTTGGAAATAAAATAAAAACAGTGAAAATAAAATATGTAATCTTATGGCTTCTGTTTTTGTCTCTAATAGTGGTGTTTTACAGACAAACAACTGATATGACTTTATTGCCATGCATCATTCCTTTAAGTATGATTATGGGGGATTATTTATCAGAAATTAAACAATTAAAAATCGCTAATACTCTGTTGTTCCTCTTTTTATGTGGGTTTGTGATAGTTTATAGTCACGCCTTAGGTGCATTTTAAATTTAATTAGTGCTTACAAAAACAGAGTGTCTGATGAGAAAGTTATAAGTTCGAGGCTTGCGAAGACTTAAATAATGGGAGTTTGCTTTTCGCAAATGACCATTTTTAAAGCAAGCGTAACGAAGAAATTGGAGCTTTCTTGCTGACACTAATTATTTTTTCTTATGACCGTATGCTTTGAAGACAGCATCAACTTCATTAAACCACGCCTCACCATATTTACGAATAAGGGGTTCTTTTAAAAACGCATAAACAGGCACGTTTAGCTGAGTGCCGCATTCGCAAGCGGCTTTGCAAATATGCCAAGAATGGTAGTTAACAGCATCATACTCTTTGTACTCTTGAATACGAATAGGGTATAGATGGCAAGAAATTGGTTTTTTCCAATCGTGCACAAACTCTTCTGTTTTCCCTTCTAAATAGGCTTGTTCAATGGCACACTTGGCAATATGCTTGTCGTCAAAAAACACAAAAGCACATTCAGCGCCATCACTTACTAAAGTTGTTGTGTAGTCTCCATCAGCATCTAACACGTAACTACCATGCTTTTCAACGGCAGCAATTCCTTTTGCATTCATATAAGGTTTTACAGCAGGATATATTGCATCTAAAATTTTTAATTCTTTTTTATCCAAAGGAGCCCCACTATCCCCAGAAACACAGCACTCTCCCTTGCAGGCGTTTAAATCGCATACAAATTCTTTGTCAAAAATATCTTCGGAAATGAGGGTGTGACCAATTGCTATCATGGTGCAAAAATACCAATTATAACTTTAAAAAAACAGGTGTGTCGTTTTTACTTCTGACTCATTAATTCTTCCCAAAACTCGGCACCACGGCGTGTATGCGGAATGACGATAGTGCCGCCAACAATATTTGCCACTGCAAAAATTTCATAAACTTCTTCGGTGGTGCACCCTTGCTCGTAACATTTACCCAAATGGTATTTAATACAATCGTCGCAACGCAGCACCATACTAGCAACTAAACCAAGCATTTCCTTAGTTTTAACATTAAGCGCGCCTTCACTATAGGTTTGAGTATCTAAATTAAATAAGCGCTTAATCACTAAATTATCTTTTCCTAAAATAACATCGTTCATCTTAGCGCGATAGTTATCAAATTCTTCTATTTGTTTTGACATGATTGTGGATTGGTTTTTAAAATTGAAAATAAATAAACGGTTGCATTTCGCCACTAACTAATTGATAAAAACAAAATACAAATATGACCACCACTATACTCATAATAGGTAACGGTAAGTCTGCAAATTTATTACGGTAGGCTTCTTTAATCCGCTCTGGTATCCAATGAATTAAATAACCAATTGCCATAACTGAAAACACAACGGCATATCCTTTAATAATATTAAGTGTGAGTGCTGCTCCAAAATGGTTGTTGATCCTATCGAAAATAAGGCTAACGGTTTCGAGGTTGTCGCTTCTAAAAAAAATACGTGTAAAGCTAATAAACGTTAGAGTTATCAAAACCAACATGCCTTTTACAAAAAATGAGTTCGTCTTTTTAAAGGGCGATATTTTTAGCCAAAGTTTATGTACAACTAATCCCAATCCGTTTAAGCCTCCCCAAATAATAAATAGCCATGAACTCCCGTGCCAGAAGCCTCCAAGCAGCATTGTTACTAATAAATTTACATTAGTATTAATGCTCTGTTTTACTTTTGGAAAAAAGTACGACAACAAAACAAATACAGTTGCTAAACATAACAAAACTAACAACAACCAAATTTTTCCTGTAAGTAATACTAACACAATGGATAAAAAAGCAATACAGATATATGAACCAATAGTGCCTTTTTTATTTCCTCCTAAAGGAATATATAAATAATCTTTAAGCCACGATGATAAAGAAATATGCCAGCGTTTCCAAAACTCGCTCACGTCTTGTGATTTGTAAGGTGATTTAAAATTTGTTTTTAATCTATAGCCTAACAATAACGCTACTCCAATGGCAATGTCTGTATAGCCACTGAAATCGGCATAAATTTGAAGAGAATATCCAAAAACACCAAACACAGTTTCTACACCTGAATAATAATTTGGGTTATCAAAAATACGATCGATATAATTAACGGCAATATAATCCGCTACAATTTTTTTTCCTAAACCGTTGATGATCCAAAAAATAGCTAAGCCAAATTCTTTGCGCTTTAAATTATATGGTAAATATATTTGATACAAAAACTCGTTAGCCTTCACTATTGGCCCAGCCACTAAGTGCGGAAAGAAGCATACAAAAAAACCGTAATCAAAAATAGATTTAACAGGCGTTACTTTTTCACGATACATATCAATGATGTATGAAATAGATTGAAAGGTGAAAAAAGATATTCCTACTGGTAATATTAATTTATCAATCGGATCTTTTGTTCCTAAAAATGTATTGCTAAACTGCGCGAAGTGATTAAAGAAATGAAAATCAGTTCCCGCTAATTGATTAGTGCTTTCGGTAAAAAAATAGGCATACTTAAAATAACACAGTAAACTTAAATTTATAATCATACTTATTGTTAAGTACATTTTTTTTCGGGCATCTGTTTTTGCTTGGTGTATCAGCCTTCCCCAGTTATAGTCGCTACAAATAGTGAAAATGAGTAATATTAAAAAAACACCGCTGGTTTTGTAATAAAAGAAAAAACTCACTAACAACAAATAAAACGTACGCAGTGTGTTTTTTTTATATAACAACGAATAGATAGCCAATACAACGGCAAAGAATCCCCAAAAATACAGTTGCGTAAAAATCACAGGTTGTCCCTTCACATAAAGGAAACAGGATTTAAGATATGTTGTTATGTCATCCATTTTATGACTCAAAAGACTAAAGAGATCGAAGAGAATCAAGAGACGACACAGATTACGTCTCTTGATTCTCTGCTGTCCCTTTTATCTCTTCTGTCCTTCGTTTACTTTACTATTATATTTATAACTTCTATCAATGGCATCAAACATTAAACCAGCCAGTAGTTTATAGCCTCGTCCATTAAAATGCACCTTGTCTTTTGCTGCTAATCCTGCTTTAAACCATTTATAAATAGATTTGTATCCACCCATCACCGCATATAAATCATACACTGCCGCTTTATGTTTTTCCATTAAATCAAACATGGCTTCTTCTGCCTTAATAGGACGTTTGTTAGATGTTTTGCGTTTGATATAATTATCCGTAGTCGTTGTAAATAAGATAGCACAATGAGGGGCAGCTTTTTTTATTTGAGCAATTAAACTATCGTAGTTAGCAATAAATTCTTCCTTGGTGAAATTTTTACCTTGCGTATCATTAACGCCTAACGAAAAAATAACTAAGTCGGGAGGTATGCTTTTTAATTCGTTAACAAATTCGGTGCAACGTAAAAAAGAATTGCTACTTGCTCCGTTAACGCCCATTGCGGCATAATAAAATCCAGGATTACTATTTTCAATACTAAAGCCTCTCAACATAAAATCACGATGATTTGTGTCTTTTCTAATCGCAACAAAATTTAAGGAGTCAATATATGATTCGAAGGTAAACTCTGTATAACCTTTATCCTTAAAATCTTTTCTTTCAAATTGTAAGGTCGTTTCATGGTTAAGCGCTAATTCAAAACTCGGATTAAAATTATGATATACTTTTACTGAATTAAATGTTTTGTTGTGATTGTTGGGTAATAATTTAAAACCAAATGTTATTACGCTGTCGTTCGTAATACCTGCAATGCCAGCCATTCCCAAGTTATTACACATTTCTTTGGCTAATGCACAACGACATCTTTTCCAATGACCAGAAGTAAACGATCTAAAAAAATGAGGACTGTTTGCGTGTACAATTGCAAACGGAAAAATAAATGTACCACCTCCTTCGTATTTATTTAATCCTTGAAAACCATCCATTAAAACTTCTGTCCAAAAACCCGCTTGAATGTGCGAACCGCCATAATGAACTATATTTACTCGCTTTCGTTTACCTACTTTCAGTTCATCTATCTTTTTATAGAAATCCATAAATCGAGAACTATCCTTGCTAAAATATAATTTACTTTGGTTAAGATTTATAAATGGTGGGAGTTGCGATTTTACTGTAGAGACAAGACTAAAGAGACATAAGACTAAAAAGGCTTTACTCACTATTTTAATTTCTATTTTAATTGTTTTCATATTGCCTGTATTGATCCCTGTATTCCCTTCAATCTCTATTGTCTTTTTAATCTATTTTTTATTTTTCACAAACGCATTATAATCGTTAATCAACGAAGCATATAGCAATACAGCTATTTTGCGAGCGCCGCCTGAACTAAAATGAATGTAATCTTTTGCGCCAATTCCTTGCTCCACCCAGGTGAGCATACTGTTGTAGCCACCCATACAATTATACATATCAAAAAATGCGCAATCATATTCAAAAGCTGTTTTTTTAATGGCATCTCGCAAATTTTCCAATTGAGGATGCGTCACATAATCCGCTACTTCTTTCACACTCATATCTGCTGGACCAATAACGAGTATAGATGCTTGAGGCGCTAATTTTTTAATAGTGGCTATTTGTACTTTTAAATACAATCCAAAATTATCAGCCTGTTCTTTTGTTTTAATATATGGCAATGCGTTTCCTCCAAACTGAAGGATGATTAATTTTGTATTGAGGTAATCATAAAAATTTTTAAGCTGAGTGAAATTAATTTGATTAAAAAAAGTTCCTGAACTGCCTCGTAATCCGAAATTATCTACCATGACTCCTTTTCCACTTTCGAGCGAAATACCATAAAAATCAGGGCTATCCTTGCCTTTAAATTTAAACTCATGTAATAAAGCTGGTTGATTCAAATTAAATTCTTTGATGTTAAAGTTTCCTCCACTTACTAATGAATCCGAATTATTTAACGAACCATTTTCATATAATTCCACATGGGTTTTGGTTTGTGCTCCCCCATAAAATAATTTTATTTTTTTATATGCACCAGCCTTCGCCCCACCATTCTTACTCGTCACTATTTTTACCCAAGCCGATTTATACTGAGTCGTATCAGATAACGGCGCATAATTATTAAAACGAGTGAAGTGTGCTAATGCTCCAAAATTAGTATGCTTCACGCGCTTATCTTTACCAGCAAATACACAATATCTATCCCAATTAGTACTCCACGACATTTTATTAACCACACTTGGTGCCACAGGCATAAACGACACGAGCCCTGGGCCTTCGCCACCATATAAGTTTTGTAATTTTAATCTCAGATAATCACTAATCCGATCGCCCTCTATTTGCGAATCACCATAATGGAGAATCCGAATACTTTTTTCTTCCTTATTGATGTTAGATAAGGAATTAAAAAAATTAGCTAAAGCACTTTTGGTTGCGTTTTTATATTGTATGCTTGTGTTTAATTTGACAGCGGTATCTTTTAATTCTATGGCTGTTATTTCCTCAACTTCCGAATTGCTTTCAGTCACCTTTTCTTCTGCATCTGCTAAAGCGATAATGGCTGAAATATCTTTTTTTACTTCTTTCTTAGCACCAAAAAGCGAATGCACGGTTGGATAATGAATACTATATGATTCGGTAATATAAAAACCCTTCTCAGGAAACACCATACTTATAGCACCTAACATCATAAATGTTAATCCTAAAAAAAGTAATGTGTAAAACGGCTTATGCATAGCTATTGTAATTCAATAAAGATGCAGATTTGTTTTTAGTGAGATTAATGGCCCGAAATTAGTTTTTCACAATATCCATGTAGATAACATCCTTCGATTTTCCTCTAAAATTATTCTAATGAAAAACTAAAAGATATAAACATGAGGACATCTCTATTAAATAGATTAATGTAAATTAGCACTCTATAATATGCAAAAATTAGCAACGATTATTTCTACTATATTACACCCATTGTTAATGGCAACTTATGGTTGTTTGTTAGTGTTTTTCGGCTTATATAATAGTATTTATGCGGTTTATACGCCTTTCAAAACCAAAATTGCAATTATTTTAATAGTGTTTGTATTCACTTTTTTTATTCCTGTTTTAAATCTATTTATTCTTTTTAAATTAAAATACATATCTTCTATTAAGTTAGAAAACCGTCAAGAACGAGTTTTCCCCTTGATTATGACAGCCTTTTGTTATTTTGGATTATTTTATCTGATATACGATTTTAATATTTGGCCTGCCGTTAAGTTATTTGTGTTAGGTGGTGGTTTATGTATTTTATTAACTGCTATCATTTCTATGTGGTGGCAAATTAGCGCTCATTTAATTGGCATTGGAGGCGTATTCGGTGTGCTGCTTGCATTTTGTTATTATATGCAAATGCCTGTTTTTACAGCCATTTCTATCAGTGTGTTATTGGCTGGTATTATTGGGTTTGCACGTTTACAATTACGCGCTCATGTTCCTAGTCAGGTTTACGTTGGTTTTATCGTTGGTTGCGTAATGCAGTTTGGTTTATTTGGATTAGCTCAATTATTTAGATTTTTGTAATCATGAATTTAATAACAGGAGCAACAGGATTAGTAGGCGCACATGTTGCATTGCAATTATTAAAACAACAAAAGCCTGTTATAGCTATAAAAAGATTGAACAGCGACGTTACGAAAACAAAAAAATTATTTTCCTACTACACCACAGATTACGAAAAACTGTTTCAACAAATTAAATGGATAGATGCCGACATCTGCGACATTTATGCTGTATTAGATGCTTTAGAAGGAATTGATACCGTGTATCATTGTGCTGGTTTTGTCTCATTCAACAAAAAAGACATTAAGCAATTATATAAAATTAATGCTGAAGGCACGGCAAATATTGTTAATGCTTGTTTAGAAAAAAACATTAAAACACTTTGTCACGTTAGCTCTATTGCTACTTTACAAAACCCTGACATTACTCAAAATATTGATGAATCGGTTTATTGGAAGTCATCTCCAAGCGCCAGTGATTATGCCATTAGTAAGTATAACGGGGAACGTGAAGTATGGCGCGGTATCGAAGAAGGTTTAAACGCTGTTATCATTAATCCAAGTATTATTTTAGGCCCAGGTTTTTGGAATCAAAGCTCCAGTAAATTAATCCCTACTTGTTACAAAGGCACACCCTTTTACACCAATGGTTCTAGCTCAACTGTAAATGCCATGGATGTTGCTAATTGCATGATTGCCCTTGTTACTAAAAACCTAACTGGGAAACGTTACATCATTTCCGAAAATAATTATTCGTTTAAAGAAATTGTTTCTACCATTCAAAAACAATTTAATAAAAAAGCACCACATATACATGCAGGCAAAACCTTATTAACGCTAGCTAAATGGGCAGATTCGTTACGTCATTTATTTACAGGCAAAGAACAAATCATTACAACAAATATGATTCATTCGGTTTTGGAAGAAAACACGTATTCTAATGCTCGTATTATAAAGGCATTAGATTATACATTTATACCGTTCTCGGAAACAGTAACATTTATATGCAATGCTTACCTGAATGATTTAAAAAATTAACACGCATGTCAAAATTCATTTATATATTCTTTGCTTTATTGCTCAATTTAGTGTTAGGAAATAAATGCACTACTTCACAAAAGGCTGTAAATAAAGGAGCAACAGAAGAAAAAAAGTCCTCGCCAATTAATCACACAACTACTGCGGTTTATGATTACACGCCAAGCATTCCTTACTTTCCCGATTCTATTTCTGAAATGACTATTAATTTAGTGGGAGATTTAATGTGTCATTTACCGCAAACAAACAATGCTAAATTACCTAATGGCGAATACGATTTTAATCCAAGTTTTGAATATATCAAACCTTATTTACAAGATGCCAATATCACCATCGGAAATCTAGAAACTACATTTGCTGGCACTACACAGCCTTATGCGGGCTATCCTGCATTTAATTCTCCAGATGCATACTGCAAAGCTATTAAAGAAGCTGGTTTTGATTTTTTAGTAACTGCTAATAACCATAGCATGGATACTAGAGAAGACGGGCTTTTACGCACTATCGATGTGATTAAAAAAAATGGATTAGGTTATGCGGGCACATATTTAAATCAACGCGATCACGACTCTATTCGAATTATACCTATTAAAGGAATTAAATTGGGGATATTAAATTACACCTATGGCACCAATGGTGCATATCCTCATACAGATCATAAATACATGTTAAATGTTATTGATTCTGCAGGAATTACTAACGCAGTAAAATTGGCTAAACAAAATGGCGCCGATATTATTTTAGTATTTTATCACATGGGATTAGAAAATATTACTGAACCAACATTAGCACAAAAAGACGCTGTACGTTTTGCTTTGGATGCAGGCGCTACACTGGTAATCGGTGCGCATCCTCACGTTGTAGGCCCAACCAAAACACTTTATTCAAGTGCAATTAATGATACGGCTTTCGTAGCATACTCATTAGGCAATTTTCTATCTAATCAGTATTGGAGATATACAGATGCTGGTGTTATTTTAAAACTCACTATTCAGAAAAATGTAACGAAAAATAAAACCTCCTTCAAAAGCGCAAACTATTTGCCAACATGGGTTTATAGAGGAGATGGTAGTAAAAAAATGCACATCTTGTTTCCCGCTCAATGGGCAAATGATAGCACTAAATTACCCTTGTTTTTAAATGTTAGCCATAAACAAAAAATGGCAGAAGCTTTTGAAGACACAAAATCAATTATTACTAAATATAATCCTCATATTACACTGAAAACTGTAAATTAATTGGAATACTATAGTGTCTGAAAAAAAACATTAAAAAGTTTTGTGTATTTAGATAAAACCGTATCTTAGTCTATTATAAACCAGACGATTTTTACAAAGAGAGAATTATGCATATAGCAATTGCCGGAAATATTGGGTCAGGAAAAACAACGTTAACTTCATTACTAGCCAAACATTATAAATGGACGCCTCATTATGAAGATGCTGACGATAACCCTTATCTGAATGACTTCTACGACGATATGCAACGTTGGTCTTTCAACCTACAAGTGTACTTCTTAAACTCTCGATTCGGACAGGTTCAAGAGATTAGACAAGGCAAACAAAAGGTGGTTCAGGATAGAACTATTTATGAAGATGCCTACATTTTTGCTCCAAACTTACATGCGATGGGTTTAATGACAACCCGCGATTATGATAATTATTTTAACTTATTTAAATTAATGGATAGCTTGGTAAAAGCGCCTGATTTAATTATTTATTTACGTGCATCAGTTCCAACTTTAGTAAAACATATACAAAAGCGTGGCAGAGATTACGAAAACTCGATTCGTTTAGATTACTTAAAAAGACTAAATGAACGCTACGAAGCATGGGTTACTACTTACGAAGGTGGCAAAATGTTAATTGTAGATATCGACGAAATTAATTTTAGTGAAAGTAAAGAAGATTTAGGAAAAATAATTCGCATGATAGATGGCGAAGTAAACGGTTTATTTAAATAAAAATTATACTTGAGTTCATTTTCACATAGCGAAAAAGAGTTTGTTCATAATGAATATGAGCAAAAGCTACATCAATTTAAAGATGCTCAAACAGTGCTTGTGTCTCATTATGGCATGCTTTCTCAGGATGTTATTTCTAAAATTGAAAGTGAAGTTGAAAACGTAGTATCCTTTTTAGAAATACCGAAAGGTCCTCTTAAAAAAATATTTTTTATTAGTGTAGAAACGCTTCAAAATATGCTCATACATGGGCAAAAAAGTGGCGAAGGAGACCAACCAAACTTCTTTATCGTTTCTAAAAACGGTGTGAAAATAGATATCGTCTCTGCTAATTTAGTAGGAAACAACTCTATACCCGCTTTAGAAAAACAAATAGAAGTTATCAATTCATTTGAAGATGAAAAAGCCCTAAAAGCGTATTATTTAGAACACTTAGAAAACAATCAATTAAGTGATAAAGGTGGGGCTGGCTTAGGTTTCATTACTATCGGTATGAAAAGTGGTAATAAATTAAAAGTAGAATTCAAGAAAATAAATGATAAAATGTCTTTATTCATTCTTAATTCTACTATTAGTCTTTAATCTTTTTTGCTATTTCGTAAAGAACCAACAACCCGTATTTATCCTAACTAGTAAATGAAAAAACGATTTTCACTCAAAAAAATTAGTTTAATTCTCGCTATCACATTATTATTTATTCAATCCTTCCGTATTGATAAATCTACCAAACCAGTTGATGCTTCAAAAGATTTAATTTCTTTAACAATTCCAAACGCGGAAGTAACTCAATTATTAAAAACAGCTTGTTACGATTGTCATTCCAACCAACCCACCTTTCCATGGTATACTAATATTGCGCCTGTATCTTGGTGGATTAAACATCATATAGATGAAGGTAGTCATCACCTTAATTTCTCTGAATGGGGAACTTATGAATTAAAAAGAAAAAATCACAAACTTGATGAGTGCGTTGAAATGCTTGAAAAATATGAAATGCCCATGTCTTCCTATACATGGATGCACCAAGAAGCAAAACTAACGGATGCCCAGCGTTTATTGTTAGCAGAGTGGTTTAAAGGTTTAAAAGAAAACAGTCCTTCATAATTTTTTTTTACATCTCTGTTTTTACTCCAAACTCCTGAGCTTTTATAGCTAATTGCAATTCCAGTAAATCTTTTTTTCTTATAACAAACGTATCGCTCCATTTGTCGTGCCACCCCAATTCGCTTAAACAAGACAAGGATTCAAAAGGAACAATTCGGCTATACGACCTACCAACAATTTGCTTTAAAGTTGGTTTTTTTCGTATTCATTTACCACAACTCTTCCTAACATTAATTTAGCAGGTGAGTTTTGTAATCCATATTCAAAAATAATATAATAGCCAGGATATAAAACGAACCAAAAGATTAATCCGTTTAATATATTAATTAAAAATAAAAAAAGGTTATTTTTTAATACAAGTAACATTTATGTTAATTGTTACATTATCTGAAAGAATGAAACTGGAAGTGCCTACCTTAAAATCTAAGCGATTAAGGGTAAAATTACCTGCAAATTTTGCTTGGCCGTTTTGTTCGGTATACATAAAAATGATCGGAATAATTTTACTCACGCCTTTAACAGTTAATGTAAAAAGGCCTTTAAACCTTCCGTCTGGCTCTTTTGTAAAAGAAACGGCGCTCATATATATTTTATCAAACTTTTCTACCGAAAAGTATTCTTCTTTTTTTAAATGCCCGTCTCGGGTTGAATTATCTGTGTTTATGGTATTTGCATAAATGTTTACATCTATTTTATTGCCGGAGTTTTTGGTTGCATCAAACTGAATAGTACCGTTTAATCCACCAAAAAATCCATTAACTGTAAAACCTGCATTTTTTATTTTAAAACTTATGTTCGACGAAGAAATTTGCCATGCTTGATTTTGTGCAGTTCCGTTTAGAACAAAAAATATAAGTAGAATAGAAAAAATTATTTTTTTCATAATTATAAAGTTAGAAAGATTTTCCGTGTGTTAAAGCAATTATTTTTTGAGTAAACGAAGGCAATTTATTTAAAGCTTTCAACGTAAAATGAGTTGTATGTTTTTTGCCGAATAAATATTGTAAATAATAACCAGTTTTTATACGCGTGTTAAAATTTTTATTCCACTCATTATTATACTTATGTATTAATTCTTGTTTTGAAATAGCGCCATTAAAATAAATAACTAACAAATTTGATGCTAGTTTAGAGGCTTTCATAGCAATACTCATCCCATTTCCGCAAAGCGGAGTGATAGAACCTGCCGCATCACCAACTAAAAGAAAAGGATTTTTATATGTGTCTTTTTTTTGAAAAAAAACATTACTGATAACTAATGGTGCATCGTAAAGAAATTCAGACTCGGTAAAATATTTTTTTAAAAAAGGGTTTTTAAACAAAATAGTTTCTTCCATTTTTTTGATGTCGTTTCCCGCTTGTTGCAGGTTTTTGGAGCTAGATAAATAACACAAGCAATGCGTATCGTTATCTACTTTAGAAACACCGCAATAACCATCTTTAAAGTTGTGTAACTCTATTCTATTTGAATTTAAATTAGTTTTAATATGATACTTCACTCCAATGTAATTTAACTTTTTTGACTTTTGTATTTCGTCATCCTTTACAAAAGCAGGCGTGTATTTCCCGTATGTTCCGCAAACAAATTCAGCCGTATAATGGCCAAGCGATGTATTTATTTGATAACTATTTTCTATTTTTTTTACGTCAAATACTTTACAATTATCTAATACGGTTATGTTTTTTGTAAGAGCTAATTCATATAAATAATTATCTAAACTATATCTACTAATGCCAAAACCTCCAAGGGGCAGTACACTATTTAACATAAATCCATTTTCGGAAGAAATGCCTAATTCGTTTATTTTTGGAAGATTCATATCCGCCAAAGGCAAGCCCAATTCAGTTAGAAAATTCCAACTTTCCATAGATATGTATTCGCCGCAAACTTTATGAAAAGGGTATTTGTTTTTCTCAAACAATATCACGTTGATTCCCTTATCCGCCAATTGAATAGCCAAGCACAAACCCGCTAAGCCACCGCCAATTATAGCGCATTGATATGTTTTATGATTCATTTCCATATACAATGACTTCGTGTCTAAATGCCCATTTATTTTTTACCGAACACTTTGTAACACCTGCTTTAATAAGAATATTAATCCATTCATGCTTTTTAAAACCACGTGCAACCGAAAGTGCCGCATCGTTTTTTACTAAATAGGATTTAGAAAATAATTTTGTTAAAATTTTAATAGCGTAATAGGCAAACGCATTTCTTTCAAGATCGTTTATAATTAAAATCGCTTTATTTTTCTTTGCAAACCTCACCAACTCTATCAATTCTGCTTCCGATAAATGATGGCAAAACAAACACGCATGAATAACATCTACTTGTTTAAGATGATCGAAAATATTTCTATAATCATCGCAAATATATTGTATCGCCTCACCTGATGTGTTTTGAGTAGCATATTCAATGCATATTGGTTTTATATCTACGCCAAATAAATTAAACTGTTGTTTGTTTTTCTTTGCCCAATTATTAATGTGTTTTAAAGTATCACCGCCACCACAACCAATATCAACTAACGAATAAGTAGTGTTTGGTTTAATTATTTTTTTAAGTGCAGAAAAACTAATGTTATATCCACCCAGTAAGGTATTAATTGTGTCTAATTCTTTTATGTTTTGAAACAAATCTTCTTTCAAAATATCATCTCCATCTAATAATTCTTTTAATTGACTTCGGTGTTTAAGCATAACTAAGTTGCATAGTTTCTATACTTAAACCCGGACCAAACGCTGCCGAAAAAATGGTTTCTCCTTTTTTAGGATGTAGATTTTTATCTACTATTTGTTTTAAAACAAACAATACAGTTGGTGATGACATATTGCCATAATTCTTTAGCACATCATACGATTCGGATGCCTTTGACTTATCTAAATTCAGCGTTTCAAAAAAATCATCTACAATTTTTTTACCTCCCGGATGTATAGCCCAATGATTTATTAAGGTTGTATCAATTTTTAAAGAGTCCATCATTAACTTAATGTTTTCTTTAATTAAAGTAGATACATAAGAAGTCAGATTCATGATAAATCCAGTTTCTGATAATTGCCAAGCCATATCATTATAGCCGTTATGAAGTATTAACGAATTAAACGAATTTATTTTTAATACATGATTGCTTTCAGGAGCTTTTGCCGTTACTAAGGCTGCTGCACAGCCATCGGCAAACAACATGTTAGAAAGCAGGTAATCATCATTGAATTTTTTTTGAAAATGCAGTGTGCATAATTCGGTACACACAATTAACACCTTCGCGTTTATTTCACTCTTGCAAATCATGTCAGCATTTTTTAAGGCTAATATAGCTGCATTACATCCCATAAAATTAATGCTGCTTCGGCTAATACTTGGATTTAGATTTAAATTTCTTATCAATTCAATATCTAAACCCGGCGCAAACATACCGGTACAAGTTACTGTAATTAAGTGGGTAATAGATTGTTTTATTGCATCTATACTTTTAATCTTTTTAACTGCATTTACTGCTAGTTTAATGGCTTCTTCTCTGTATATAGTCATTCTTTTTGACAAAGAAGGTTCTGGAGTTAGTGATTGGTTTTTTTCGTAAAACTCAAATTTATCGTACGGTAAACTATAATCTTTTAAAACCGAATAACGAGTTTCTATACTAGCTTTATCAGATATGATTTTTATTTTTCGTTTAATTGAATCATCTTCTGTTGCATTAGAAAAAAACTCGGCAAATGCTTTTTTAGTATGACAATGCTTAGGTACTACGGTTTCTATGGCGACTATATAACTCACTAATTTTTATTTATAAAATATAATGTAATAAAACAGGCGTTCATACAAATTGCTGCAATGCTATTCATGCGCATGGTGTTTTTAAAATTTGCTTCGCTGTTATTTTTGTAAACCATATAAAACCAATATGCAAAATAAGCAACTATAGGAAAAAAGAATAGTTGAATGATATAAAAATTCATTTCACGATTTATTAAATTAAAATGTAAAAAATAAAATACGTTGCATATAAAAAACATACAAGCTGTAAAAATAAATGTACCGATATAACCCAGCTTATAACTTAATGTAATCACGCCATCATTATAATCTTGTTTGTGCTGATACACTTGGGTTAACGGGTAAGCACCTGCAATTTGAAATGAGCAACCCAGCAATAAAAACAAGGTAGCTTTATGGATGGTTAATACGTGGTTTGCAACACCTAAATATGCTGTATAATAGGTAAATGCACCTTGGAAAAAAACTACAAGCAGAAATCCATAATACGGATATTTTTTTATCCTAATTTGTTTTGAACTATATGCCCGAGATGCCAAAATGTAACCTAAAATGCACAATGCAAAGAGTGGATTAATTAAAATAAAAGATAAAATCACAGATAATAAATCCATTGCCAACGTTGTGTAAAATAGTTTTTTTGTCGGCATAGGAGGTTTTTCTAAACCCCCTATTGGGCCCTCGTCTCTATCAATATAGCTATTGTATCCATTGCTGGCAGGATACACCAAAAAATGTATAATAAAAAAAGAAAAGCATGCTTTGTAAATTACTACTTCTGTAGATTGGCTAAGTGCAAATAAAAACAAAGGCATTAAAAAAAAAGAGAAAGGAAATCTCAGTAATTTTATTGTATTTTTATCAAACAGCATACATACAAATTTACGTATATAAACCATTTTCTTCTGCTATATTTTCAACTTTTATGCCAATAGCAATTAAAATCATAACAACTGGAACCGCAAGAACTATCGTAAACATATAATTAAAATAAAAGATCTAACATATAATTTCCAACCTCGGTCAACCAGTAATGGTAAAAACTTCCCTAAACCTCGTAAAAGTTTTTTCTCAAAAGTGTCCCGCTCTTATGGCACCTTTCACACGAGTGTTTTTATATACGTTTCCTATCCTTTTGTGATTTTAGTTTTCGTATTCATACCCCATTTATAAACATTTATATTACTAAATCAAACGAGTAGCGATTTATAGGTAATGAAGCCATAAAATATTTGCATGCCTACCATAAAAGTGGTATTTTTGTATTCAATTTAGATTTAATCTAATTAAGAATAAGAACCAATTAACTAACCATTAATTACTTAGGAAAATGATAACAGTAAGTAACGCCGCAAAAGAGCACGCTATCAATTTAATCAAAGAAGAAAATAAACCAGTAGATACTTTCATTCGAGTGGGTGTAGATGGAGGGGGTTGTTCAGGATTAATGTACAATTTAGTGTTTGATAATATATTAAAAGAAGGTGATCAATTATTTGAAGATAATGGCGTAAAAGTAGTGGTTGATCGTAAAAGCTTTTTATACTTAGTAGGTACCGAATTAGATTATAGTGGCGGATTGAACGGTAAAGGATTTATTTTCAAAAACCCAAATGCAACACGCTCTTGTGGTTGTGGCGAATCATTCTCAGTTTAAATATTCCAAGTTTCTTGTTTCTAGTTATTGTTAACACGAAACACGAAACGTCTAACTAGAAATTAAAAGATGGCAAACGAAATATTAGAAGAACATATTAATAAGGATTACGAGTGGGGTTTTACAACCAACATTGATGCAGATGAAGCTCCTAAAGGGTTAAACGAAGACATTATTCGTTTTATTTCAGCTAAAAAAAATGAGCCAGAATGGATGTTAGAATTCCGTTTAAAAGCATTTCGTAATTGGCAAAATATGGTAGAGCCTACTTGGGCTCATGTGTCGTATAAAAAACCTGATTTTCAAGATATCATTTATTACTCTGCACCTAAACCAAAAAAAGAATTGGCGAGCTTAGACGAAGTAGATCCTGAATTATTAAAAACCTTTGAAAAGCTTGGTATTTCTTTAGAAGAACAAAAACGCTTAAGTGGTGTGCAAAGCAATATTGCTGTTGACATTGTATTTGATAGTGTTTCGGTAAAAACAACCTTTAAAGAAAC
>JANYGR010000357.1 GCA_025359355.1 Bacteroidota bacterium
ATTAATGATTAATGCCGGATTTAATAGTCCGAAATATTTTACCATTGATAGAAACGATTGGATTAGTGGCAACGTAAAAGGTGTTTGGGAGAAAGCTAAAAAAGACATAGGCTTCCCAATGGTTATTAAACCTGCTAATCAAGGCTCATCTATTGGTATTTCTATTTTTAATGAAGATAATGAATCTCATTTTATGAGTGCTGTAGAGAAAGCATTTTTTACAAAATGGATAGATAGTACTGAATGGAAAAAATTATCTGATACAGAAAAAATTGATTTTACAAGAACACTTTCTGATATTAGAGAAGGTATTGGAATGCCCATTGTTATAAATATGGATCTAACTCCCTCTCCTTTGGAGAGGGCTGGGGTGAGGTCTTTTTATAATCAATACGAATTAATCACGTTTTTAAATACTAATTGTGATAAAGTCGAAGGCTTCGTATTAGAGGCTACAGATGGCGAAAGTACTGTCATTATTGAAAGTTTTATTGAAGGTAAAGAATTTTCTTGCATCGTATTGGAAGATACCGACGATCATAATAAAGTGATAGCCTTGCCTCCAACAGAGATTCGTAAAGGCAAAGAATTGTTTGATTATCGCAGTAAATATTTACCAGGTTTATCACGTAAGATTACGCCCATTGATGCGAGTGACGAACATATTAACGCTATCAGAAAAGAATGCGAGCGTTTGTTTACCGAATTGTGTTTTGATGTATATGCCCGTATAGATGGCTTTTTGAGTAATGATGGAAAAGTATTTTTAAATGATCCCAATACCACATCAGGTATGATGCCGTCTTCTTTTTTCTTTCACCAAGCTGCAGAAATAGGATTAACACCTTCTCAATTTCTAACATATATTATTCGTACATCGTTAAGTAAGCGTATAAAAGATAGTAAAGGAGCACATAGTTACAATGGTATTTTACAAAAATTAGATGAGTTTTTACATAACCAAAAAAATAGCATTGCTTCTAAAACACCAGTAGCAGTGATACTTGGAGGTTATTCATCTGAAAGACATATCTCGGTAGAAAGTGGAAGAAATATTTTTGAAAAATTATTTTCATCTGATAAATATGCGCCAATTCCCGTGTTCTTAACAGGAGATAACAACCACCATTTAATGTATCAAATCCCTATTAATGCTTTATTAAAGGATAATGCGGATGATATTAAAGACAAAATCAATCATTGGAAAATTCATCCAATTGTAAAACAAATTATAGATGAGTGCCATGTAATTACTGATAAATATGGTTCTCCCAACAATTTAATTGCGCCAAAATTAGTAACGTACAGTGATTTATCTCAACTCGTAAAACAAGTTTTTATCGCCTTGCACGGTCGTCCGGGAGAAGATGGTGCTATACAAGAGCAACTCGAAAAAGTAGGAATTAGTTACAATGGTTCGGGAAAAGAAAGCTCTTCTATTACGATTGATAAATACCGAACCAATGAAATCCTTTTAAAAGCAGGCTTTTTGGCGGCTAAACACTGTTTGATTACACAAGAAGATTGGGCAAAAAATAAAGAGGCAATTAAACAAAAATTACAAACAGAGTATCAATATCCAATTATTGCAAAACCTGTTGATGATGGTTGTAGTAGTGCGGTAAAGAAAATAAAAAACTTCGAAGAATTTGAAGCCTTTGCTACGCTAATCTTTAGAGAGAATGAAGCCTTTGATGCGAAAGCGGCAGAAACATTGCATATTAAAGACAAAGAAGAATTTCCGCAAAAGCAAGTATTGTTAGTTGAAGAATTAATTAGTAAACACAACGCCAAACATTTTTTAGAGATCACGGGCGGCATGCTTACTAAAATCAATACAAAAGGTGAACTAGAATACGAAGTGTTTGAAGCATCTGAAGCCTTAGCAAGCGGAGAAATTTTAAGTTTAGAAGAGAAATTTTTAGCAGGACAAGGTCAAAATATTACGCCAGCAAGGTATTCGAGAGATGCCACCGAAAGACAATTGATTTCAAATAAAGTGAAAGAAACTTTAGGTGCGGCTGCAAAAGTGCTTAATATCGTGGGCTATTGCCGTATTGATGCCTTTGTTCGTATTTATGATGTCGCTCATGTTGAGGTTGTTTTTATTGAAGTGAATTCGTTACCAGGAATGACCCCCGCAACTTGTATTTATCATCAGGCCGCTTTAAACGGGTATAAACCTTATCAGTTTATCGATCGTATTTTGGAGTTTGGAGTTAAGAATAAGATACATGCCTAAAAAATCTTAACAGGTCAATTCATAGATTGTAAATAATTGATTTTCAGTATTTTGTGTTCTTTTTTAACTTGCTATAAACGCAATTTAAACAAGTATTGAACTCCTTTTTAACAATTATTGGTCGGTTGATTGGTGGTCATTCGTCTAATAAGTTAGTTTATTAACAATTTTAAAGCGATCTTTGTTAATATCTATTAATCTACTACCATGTTTGAGATTTTAAAAAGCTTTGAGAGTAAATTTGGTTCTTTGAAAAAAAAAGGACTTCGTATTGAAGGTTTATCTATGATCGACCCAAAACGTAAGAAACATGTGATTATGATTTCTAAACCGTTCTTATTTGATAACCGTTTATTACCTAAAACCTACGAAGGGTTAGATATTAAATCTAAAATTGAAGGTGGTTTACCGGAAGAATTTAAAATTGAAAAAGAAGCCATAAAAAAAGATTATTTATGGGCTCCTTTTAAATTCGAACAGTATGTAGATAGATGTTCAGCTGACATAAAAAAACAATTCAATAATCCAGATATGAGTCGTGCGGAAATGCTTGATGCACTTGCTTTTGGGAGCTTTGAAGAACATAAAAAGAAAACATTAACATTGATGCAAGAAGGAAAAATTCCAACTTTCAAATTGAATTAATATTAAGCAATAGACAAGGGTATAATTAAGGGTTAAATTTTTTAAATTGCTTATAGAATCCTCTCAGAAATGAGAGGATTTTTTTATGCTACAAAAAACAAGATACCTTTAATTTTTAGGAGGCATTAAGAACAATACGCTGTTGAATAGGAGCGGTGATATTATGTTGTTCAAATACTTTTTTTGCAATTTCAACTACATCCGAATTAATTAAACTATAATGCTGAGATAGTCCATAAGGCTTTATTGAAAGGGTAACAGCATTATCAAGGATTTTAATTGCAGCAATTTCCGGAGCCGGATTTTTTAAAATATGTTCATGAGTAAGCATTGCATTTATTAATAATGTTTTCACATGATCAATATCATTTGCTGCCGAAACAACGATTTGCACATCTCCTCGTAGAATGCCATTTTTAGAGTAGTTTACAATGGTGCCATTAGAAACAGCACCATTTGGAAGAATGATAGTTTTCAAATCACTGGTAAGTAAAATAGTATTAAAAATTTGGATTTCTTTTACAGTGCCCGATTGTCCTTGTGTTTCAATTAAATCATCAACTTTATATGGTTTAAAAATGAGTAATAAAACACCGCCAGCAAAATTAGACAGAGAGCCTTGTAACGCTAAGCCAACCGCTAATCCTGCGGCCCCTAGTATGGTAACAAAAGAAGTAGTGCCAATACCAAGCATGCCAGCTACGGTTACAATTAAAATTACTTTTAAACCGATAGTAATTAAACTTCTTAAGAATGTATGTAGGGAAACGTCTAAGTCTCTTTTAACCATAGCCACCCCTGAAATTTTTGCCAAACGCTTAATAACCCATAATCCAATGATTA
>JANYGR010000369.1 GCA_025359355.1 Bacteroidota bacterium
GCTTTTGCAAAGCTGCGGAACAAAACAAATATATTTTTAATCATATAATCACGGAGGAGTCGTCTGCGATAATGGTAGCGTTAAAAATTATTTAAATAACTGAATAATTTTACGCAAAGGCTTTAAATACAAGGTATGAAATTTAGGTTTTAATCCATTCATCAACCAGGCTTTTCGATCTTCTTTATTTGCTCTTATTCTGTTTGATAGTGATGCGTTGCTGAGACCACCTGCTCTCATTTTGATAATGAATTCAGGTAAATACGCTAATTTGATTTGATGCTTATGCACAAAGCGTAGCATTAGTTCGTAATCAGCAGCTGATACTAAATCTAAATTAAAGCTTCCGTATTTTTCATAACAATGTCGTCTCACAAAAAAAGTAGGATGTGGAGGCATCCATCCATTTACAAACATACCATGCTTATATTTCCCCGATGTCCATTTACGGATTATTTTATTGACGTTTGTTTTGTCCACATAAAATAAATTAGCATAAACAGCATCGGCTTGGTTTAACTTAAATGTTTGAACTACTTTTTCAATTACTTGATGATTAGTATAAAAATCATCGCTATGCAAAACACCAACAATATCACCAGTAGCCATTGCTATTCCCTTATTTAAAGCATCATACAAGCCATTGTCTTTTTCGGAAATGAATTTAGAGATTTTATCTTTGTAAGAATGTATAATCGAAACAGTGCTGTCTGTTGATTTTCCGTCTATAACAATGTATTCAATATCTTTATACGTTTGGTTTAAAACAGAATCTATAGTATCAATTAACGTTGATTCGCTGTTATACGTAATGGTTATAATAGATACTTTCAACTTCAGTAATTTAAAATGATATTAAAGATACTTGAATTATTTGAAATACTTTAAACTCATTTTTACAACTTAACTTTTAATTGTACCTTTACTAACCAATGATAAGAAGAATTTATATTTATTTTACACTTCTCGCTTTTACCTGCACTACGTTGCTTTCGGGATGTTTTATATTTAAAGGAAAAAACAAATGTGATACTTGTCCTAATATCGGACATCATACTAAACACAAAAAAAAGCATAAATAAAAAGAGCCTGTTTAATTTAAACAGGCTCTTTTTATATGAATCAAATATTAATTAGTGGTGATGATGACCACCTGGACCGTGAACATGGCCATGATCAAGCTCTTCCGCAGATGCATCTCTAATGCTTAAAACTTCACCTATAAAATGTAACGTGTGATCAGCTAAAGGATGATTGAAATCCATAATGACATAATCATCACCAATTTCTTCTACATAACCCATTAATTGATTTCCCTCTTCATCATTCATTGCTAATTCTTCACCTTCTTTCACGCGTTCCGAATCAAAAGCGCCATCCACATAAAATGCTTCCTTAGGTATTTTTGTAATCATTTCAACATCAGATACACCGTATCCGTTTGCTGGAGCCACTAAGAAATCAAAAGAATCACCTACTTTTTTATTTAATAAGTTTTTTTCGAAATCAGGAATTAATTGTCCTGTTCCAAAAATAAATACAAACGGTTTTTCTTTAGATGTTTGTTCAATTAATTCAGGGGCATCATTCTCTACATGAGCTGATAAGTGGTAGTTTACTGTTACTACTTTGTTTTTTGAAATTGTCATTAGTTTAAATTTATAGTTCCCGCAGATTTCGCTGATTCCGCAGATTATGTTTTGATATTAAGAAATAAATTGATTTATTTCTTCTCCGCGAGATTAGCGAGATCTGCGGGATATTTTTATTTAAAAATCAAATTTAATTCCTTGTGCTAAGGTTAATTTTGTTCCGTAGTTTATAGTATTTGTTTGACGGCGCATATATGCTTTCCAAGCGTCAGATCCGCTTTCGCGACCACCACCTGTTTCTTTTTCGCCACCAAAAGCACCACCAATTTCAGCACCACTTGTTCCAATGTTTACATTAGCAATACCGCAATCGCTACCAGCTGCTGATAAAAACTCTTCAGCTTCGCGCATATTTAATGTCATGATAGAAGATGATAAACCTTGAGGTACACCATTTTGTAAGGCAATAGCCTCGTCAATGGTTTTGTATTTCATGATATATAAAATTGGAGCAAACGTTTCGTGTTGTACAATTTCAAAATCATTGTTTGCTTCTGCAATACAAGGTTTTACATAGCATCCGCTTTCGTAGCCTTTACCTTCTAATACACCGCCAGGAATTAAAATTTTTCCGCCTTCAGAAATTACTCTTTCAATAGAAACCAAGTAATCTTTAACAGCTCCTTTATCAATTAATGGTCCAACATGATTGTGCTCATTTAATGGATCGCCAATACGTAATTGTTTGTATGCTGAAATTAATTTTTGTTTTACATCTTCGTAAATATCTTCATGGATAATTAAACGACGAGTGGAAGTACAACGTTGTCCGGCAGTTCCAACAGAGCCAAATACGATACCTGGTAATACAGTTGGTAAATCTGCATTTTGAGAGATGATGACTGCATTGTTTCCACCTAATTCTAAAATAGAACGACCAAAACGACTTGCTACTTTTGTTCCAACAATTCTTCCAACACGTGTAGAGCCTGTGGCAGATACTAATGGAACACGAGCATCTTCGCACATTTTTTCACCGATAGAACCAGGGCTTACTAATAAACAAGAAATACCTTCAGGTAAATTATTTGCAGCAGCTACTTCGTTCCAAATATTATGACAAGCAACAGCGCACAAAGGCACTTTACTTGATGGTTTCCAAATACACACATCGCCACAAATCCAAGCTAAGGCTGTGTTCCAATTCCAAACAGCAACAGGAAAATTAAAAGCAGAAATAATACCGACAATTCCTAATGGATGCCATTGTTCATACATGCGGTGGCTTTCGCGCTCAGAGTGCATAGTTAAGCCATATAGCTGACGAGACACGCCTACTGCGAAATCACAGATATCGATCATTTCTTGAACTTCACCTAAACCTTCTTGCAAAGATTTACCCATTTCGTAAGAAACTAATTTCCCTAAATCATTTTTCTTAGCACGTAATTTTTCTCCGTATTGACGAACAATTTCGCCACGCTTAGGAGCGGGCACTAAGCGCCATGTTTTAAAAGCTTCAGCAGCAACTTGCACTACTTTTTCGTAATCAGCAGCATTAGCCACTTGAACTTTTGCAATTAATTTTCCATCAACTGGACTATATGATTCTAAAATATCGCCGTTAGCAAAATAATTTTTTCCGGTAGCACAGCCTATGTTTAGGTCTTTTATACCAAGAGATTTTAATATTTTTTCCATGTAATTGTTGTTTTGTTGTGTTTGTTTTTTCAGCCCTAAATATACGAATTTTAAGGAGAAGAAATAATGATTTTTAGACAAAAATATTGGGATTTAAAATGCAATTCTACTTTCAATTATCCCATATTATAAGACCGTTTATTACCGCCCTTATTGGCCTTTTTATAAATAATATTTAAGTTATTAACTTGTTATTGATAACACCAACAAGGGCTGAATTTTTATTTTAAAACGTTAAGCTTACTTTCTATCATTATACATTTTGGATGCTTAAACTTAAATAGTTTTTTATAGATAGTTAATGCTTCTGTATAGTTATTTTTCGCTGTGGTATTTTCTCCCTTTATTTCATTAAGGCTTGCAAGTCCTAATAAATTTTCGGCAATGTTTAAATGAATAGTTCCAAATAGCTTTTTATTTATTAATAACGCTTCATTAAAACATTGCTCTGCCTTAACAAATTCTTTTTGTTTTAATCTTAAATAACCAATATTACTGATTATTATGGCATATTCGGGATGCTGTTTACCTATACTATTTTCTAATGTTTTCCTTGAATGCTCGAAATAAATACCAGCAGTATCTAATCGGTTTGTAGCCGAATAAACAAGTGCTAACCCATTTAACGAAGTAATATAATTTAAGTTATCTTGGTCATGATAGATCTGTTTTATCAAACATGCTTTAGTGTATAGACTATCAGAAAGGATAAAATCATTTTTACAATAATATACATACGCTCTATTATCTAATGATTTCGCCGTTTTTAAGCTATACTTACCTTCACCGTAGATTCTAGCATTTAGAGATTTATCCGCATATAATTCCGCCTTATCATAATTGGAAAAATCTTTATATAACTCAAATAACATATCGTATGTTAATGTAGCTAAATGACTATTAATATCATACTTATCATCAATGATCGATTTAGTGTTTAGCAATGTGGTTTCAGCATTATCATAATCAGACATCGCCATTTTAATTGACGTAAGTTGCAATAATGGATAAAAGTAGTGATAGTCTTCTTTACCAAATAATCTTGCATTAATATTCAAACTTTTAGTTGTAAAATCTTTTGCTTTATCATAGTTAGATAGTACATAATTTAAACTCGATAAATCATCATAAACATCAGCTACTTCAAGGCTTGATATTCCATATTCGCTAATTGATAGCTTTAAAGCTGATTGATAAATTGAATCCGCAATAGCGAATTTTGACATGTCCACATCATTACTTGCTCTTTCTCGTAAGGTGTTGATATAACTATTAACATCTCTATCCTCAGATTTTTCAAATATCTGAATTGATAAATTGTATAGAGAATCAGCTTTTTGATAATAACCTTTTTGGTTTGAGTTGTAACCTAATTTTTCATAGATGTAGGATTTTACTATTTGTTGCCTCTCATTTTTCAAACTTATTAAGAGTAATGAGTCTGATTTTTTATAGTAACCTCGTTTTGAAAAATTTAATCCCAAGTAATATATTGCCTGTTCATAATATTCCGTTTTACCAAAAAAAGAAGTGTTGCTCAATTTTAACACTTTATTTAAAACAGAATCAGCTTTGAGATTATCATTATTCATATAATAATTATAACCAAGTAAATTTAATGAACTTTGATATGAAACGCCTTCAGTATCTGGAATCAATTTACAATATTCAATTGCTAATAAGCTACTTTTTATCGCCTGTTCTGAATTCCCTGACTCAACTTCTGAGTACGATTTTTCGTAAAACTCACGTCGTAGTGTTTCATAATATTTTCTTGATTCTGTGCCGTGTATTAAAATAATTTTGCTTTTATATGGAATAAATGCAATGATTAAAAACAATACAAATGGGAAAACGATTCTGCTACCAACAAACCAAAGG
>JANYGR010000383.1 GCA_025359355.1 Bacteroidota bacterium
CCAAGAAGTTATAGTGCCAACGTAACCTGCAAGAGAAATAAAACCTGAATTTATGGTATCGCAATATGAAGCAGAGCCTGAAGTAGATCCTCCAATGGACTGGGCAGTTAATTTATTAGAAGTAAGCCACAGACAAATTGATAATAAAATAAGTTTTTTCAGATACATAACAAATACTTGTTTCCTTAATTTTTTTATAAAAAAACTCTTTTCAATATTGAGTAGTTTAAAAAAATAACAAGCTTGATTTTAACTAATTTTTATTGATTAAAAGTTTCATTTACTTAACGGTAAATATAAGCATATGCTACTAAACAATAGGCATTAGTTATTAAAACTTCTGAAGAAATTATGAGCATATACATCATACATTTTTTATTTTAATTAAAAATGTATGATGTATTTTTGTCGATTGTAAAAAATATAATTCAAGGGTATGTTTTAATATCAAAAGGAATAATTCCAAAGATGATTATTTCCCTTCAATCCAGTTTGTAATCTCTGTATCCATTGGTTTTACGGATGAAGGCAAGTATTTTACTAAATGACCTTTTTCGTCAATTAAAAATTTATTGAAGTTCCATTTAACCGTTGCATCTAACACACCATTTTCAGTTTTATGTGTTAACCATTGATAAATAGGGCTTGTAGCAATGCTAACTTTTTCCATCATTTGAAATGTAACGCCATAGTTTTTAGTACAAAATGATTTTATTTCGGTTTCAGTTCCAGGCTCTTGTCCACCAAAATCATTGCAAGGGAACCCAATAATCACAAAGTTTTTAGAATTGTATTTTTCGTACAAAGCTTGTAAATCCTTATACTGAGGTGTGTAACCGCATTCGGAGGCTGTATTTACAATTAATACTTTTTTTCCTTTTAAATCAGCAAAATTAAATTCTTTCCCTTCAAGGGTTTTAGATTTGAATTCGTGAAGTGATTTAGTGTTTGAAGACGTAAATGCCATAGTTATTGATGTTAATGCAAGAATGATTATTTTTTTCATTATTTGAAATTATTTGAATTAGTTGATATTTAAACAAATATAAACTAATAGAGTTTAACTTTTAGTAAATTATTTACTTAAATTTGCCCCGCTTTGCAATCCGAATCAAATAACCTAAATACAGAAACGATTACTTATAGTAAAGTTAAATCGTATTTTAAACTCACCAAGTTCACGTTATCAGCATTAGTTGTATTTTCAGCAATCATCACTTTTTTTACCGTAGCAGAAACCTTTAATTGGAAACAAGTATTTGCAATATGTGTTGGTGGTTTTTTAATAACTTCATCAGCTAATGGATTTAATCAAATTATTGAAAAAGATTTAGATAAATTAATGAATAGAACGCGTTTGCGTCCTTTACCTACTGGTAATTTGAGCTATTTAGAAGCATTTATTTTTTGTGGTATTTGTGGTATTATTGGCACTATTTTATTATGGGTATATACAAATCCATTGTGTGGTATCATTGGTTTTTTATCAATCATATTATATGCATTGGTTTATACTCCCTTAAAGCGCGTTACGCCGTTTTCGGTATTTGTAGGAGCATTCCCTGGTGCGCTTCCAACGCTTATAGGTGCAGTAGCAGCTACAAATGATTTCGGACATGTTACTTTTTTTGCGGCATTGTTATTTTTAATTCAATTTTTTTGGCAATTCCCTCACTTTTGGGCTATAGCGTGGGTTAGCCACGATGATTATCAACGTGCCGGATTTTTTATGTTACCAAGTAAAGGAGGCCGAGATAAATCTTCTCGTTCTCAAATATTAGTGTATACCATGTCTTTATTTCCCATGTCATTAGCACCTTATTTTTTTAATTATACTGGATGGATATCCGCTACTATTGTAGGTTCTATGGGTTTAGTTTTTTTATTTCAAGCTTATAATTTATATAAATCTGGCACCATTGAAGACGCTCGTAAATTAATGTACGGCTCATTTATATACTTACCAATCGTTCAATTAACCCTTATGATTGGCCACAAATTTTTAATATAATTTAATTATGGAAGAGAAAATAAAAGCAAGTCCAACTTATAAAGCTGAATTAAAAGCAGCGCAAAATAAAGCGTCTAAGCCTTTATTGTGGATCGGAATATTTAGTATGGTTATGTTTTGGGCAGGTTTAACAAGCGCCTACGTAGTTAGAGCTGATAATGGTAATTGGCTGATATTTAATGTGCCGAGTATTTTTATAATTAGCACAGCCGTTATTATTACAAGTAGTATTACGATGTTTTATGCATTAAATGCTGCTAAAAAAAATAATTACACGCAAGTGACCTTAGGCTTAGCAATTACGCTCCTATTAGGCTTTGTATTTGTGTACTGTCAATATCACGGTTGGATGGATTTATATGCCAAAGACATCGTTATGGGAGGTAAAAAAAGTAATGCTTCGGGCTCATTTTTTATACTATTTGTTTTCGCACATTGGGCGCATTTAGCGGGCGGAATAATTTCATTAACAATTACGTTGTTAAAATCTTTACGAAAGCGCTATAATGCCGAAAACACGCTTGGTTTGGAGCTTTGCTCCATTTATTGGCATTTTCTTGATATTTTATGGGTCTATTTGTTTTTATTTTTGTATTATATTCGTTAAACTTGCACCATAATTTCATAAAAACAGTTAAAAATAAATTTTTAGTATGTCTCACAGTACAGAAATAGATTCAAAACACGCTTGGGATGGCGGTCAGTCGCCACTTGGCGTTAGCTACGGAAAAATGATGATGTGGTTTTTCCTTATTTCGGATGCATTAACCTTTGGTGGTTTGCTAATGTCTTATGGCTTTATCCGTCACAAATATGCCGACGTTTGGCCCAAAGCCGAAAATGTATTTACTCACTTTCCGGGAGTAGAACAACATTTGCCTTTGGCTTATGTAGGTTTAATGACTTTTATCTTAATCATGTCGTCAGTAACAATGGTATTAGCTGTTGAAGCTGGCCACCGTAATGATAAGAAAAAAGTTATTCTTTGGATGTTTTGGACGATTGTAGGTGGTGCTTTATTCGTAGGTTCTCAAGCTTGGGAATGGTATCACTTTATTATTGGTACTGATACAGGTGCTTTACGTCATGTATGGAGCCAAGAGTTACACACTTATGTGGAAGAAACTGTTTATGGTGCTAATATGACTGTAAATGAATATGGTGTTCCTCAATTTGCTAATTACTTCTTCTTTATCACTGGTTTTCACGGATTCCACGTATTTTCGGGAGTAATTATTAATTTAATTATTTTCTTAAATGTATTAAAAGGCACTTACGAAAAACGTGGTCATTATGAAATGGTAGAAAAAGTAGGT
>JANYGR010000449.1 GCA_025359355.1 Bacteroidota bacterium
ATTCAATTTTATTTAACAGATAGTACGCACAATTTTATGCGAGGTGCCTTATATTTTAATGCTGTTCCTAATATCGATTCTCAAAAAGTAGTAGTAGATTTTATTCGTAAAGACATCGAACATTTAATAACCACCTTTAAATGGAAAAATGTTTCTAATCTAAAAAAATAATGGCATGAGTTTTTTTGAAGGGTTTTATAAAGCCATAGCTAACTCATTTAATGGGCTTAGTGTTATCTTCGAAAAAGGACTATGGCCTTATTTATTTTATCCTCTTGTATTATGGCTTATGATGTGGGGCTTTAGTATATGGATATTTGCCAATATTGCCAATCAAATAACAGAAACAATCAATCAAAAATTAAGTATAAATGATATCCCCGATACAGGCGCTTGGCTATCCTTTGCCAAACCCTTTTTAACAGGCTATTTTAGCATCATCATCGCTTGGATTTTAAGACTTATTTTTATCGTTATATCTAGTACATTTTTCAGGTATTTAACCTTAATTTTTCTTTCGCCTTTGTTTGCCTTGCTTTCCGAATCATTAGAAGAAAAAACAACAGGTAAAAAATATTCATTTAATGCCATTCAATTAGTGAAAGATATTTTCAGAGGAATTGGTATTAGCTTACGAAATATGTTATTTGAATATTTTATCATGGCTCTGAGTTTTGTAATAACCATTTTCTTTCCGCCATTAATAGTTGTTACAGCGCCTTTACTACTTTTTATCTCCTGGTACTTTATTGGCTTTACTATGCTCGATTATAATTTTGAGCGACATAAAATGTCTATTTCCCAAAGCATTCATTTTGCTCGTAAAAACAAAGGCACTGCTTGTGGTATAGGTGCATTGTATTATTTTTTAATGATGTTGCCATCTGTCATCGGGATGATGTTTGCCCCAGTAATAGCCGTTGTAGGAGCTACCATTTGTTTTTTACAAATTAAAAACGAAACCTTATCCGTTAAAAATTAAATCATGCATTCCATATCTATCGTTAATTATTATAATACTACTCCCTTTCTTTTTGGATTAAATCGCAGCACTTTAAAAAATCAATTAGACATACAGCTTGATATACCGAGTGTTTGCGCCAAAAAACTAAAAGAGAAAACTGTTGATATTGGCTTAGTTCCGGTTGCTATTTTACCAAAACTAGAAAATTATTACATCATTTCTGATTATTGTATTGGTGCTAATGGAAAAGTAGATAGCGTGAAGCTCTTTGCTAACAAGCCTTTAAACGAAATTACACATGTATTGTTGGATTATCAATCCAAAACATCTGTAACCTTGGTACAAGTACTAAACAAACATTTTTGGAAACTTCCCATCCAATTTATAGATGCCAAACAAGGTTTCGAAAAAGAGATACATGATACAACAGGCGCCGTTATTATAGGAGATAGAACCTTTGGATTAACAGAATATCCTTATCAATATGATCTTGCCGAAGAATGGAAAAAATACACGGGCTTACCTTTTGTATTTGCTTGCTGGGTAAGCAACAAACCCTTAAGCGCCGAATTTGTTTCTGAATTTAATACTGTTTTAGCCGATGGCGTTAATCACATTGATGAAGCAGTAGCTGAAAAACCCATTCATATAAAGGGTTTTGACGCCATTGATTATTTGAAGCATAAAATTTCCTATGATTTAAACGATGAAAAAAGAAAAGCATTGGCGTTATTTTTGGAGTTGATGAAATAACATTTACCCTAATTTTGTGTTTAAATTTATATAAAATTACCCTAATTTTGTGTTGTTTTTAATGAAAAATTACCCTAATTTTGTGTTATGTTTACAAGAACCATCGTTCAAGAACTTCAAAACTGGACTAAAAAAAAGAATAGAAAACCTTTAGTTATAAGGGGTGCAAGGCAAGTTGGCAAAACCACTGTTATTAATCAGTTTGCCAAACAGTTCGATCAGTATATTTACTTAAATTTGGAGCTTCCAGTCGACCGAAAACCCTTTGATGAATTTACGGATTTAGAAACGTTGGTACAGGCATTGTTTTTCTTAAAAGGTTTAGAATATTCAAAAAGAAAAAAGACCTTATTATTTATTGATGAGATACAAGAAGTGCCAGGTGCATTTAATATCCTTCGTTTTTTTTATGAGCAAATGCCCGAAATACCGGTTGTTACGGCAGGTTCATTACTCGAAACTATATTTGATGCAAACTTAAGTTTCCCTGTTGGCAGAGTTGAGTTTTTAGTTGTGCGTCCTGTTTCGTTTATCGAATTTTTAGAAGCCATTGGCGAAACCGCTGCCTTAAAACAACTGCAAACAATTCCTTTAAAAACATTTGCCCACGATAAATTATTAAAACTATTTCATACCTACGCTTTAATTGGTGGTATGCCCGAAATAGTAAAAGAATATGCCGAAACAAAAGACATTACTTCTTTAAGCAGTTTATACGATTCGTTGATTGCATCTTACATAGATGATGTAGAAAAATATGCGCACACTAATAATCAAATGCAGGTTATAAGGCATGTGATTAAAGCAAGTTATGTAGAAGCGGGAAAACGGATTAAATTTCAAGGCTTTGGTAAATCAGGTTATGGCTCCAAAGAAATTGGCGAAGCTTTACGAACTTTAGAAAAAGCATTGTTATTAAATTTGATGTATCCAACAAGCAGCACCAAATTACCTATACATCCCGAGTTACAAAAATCGCCACGCCTACAATTGTTAGATACTGGCTTAATGAATTATTTTGCCGGCATACAAACCGATATTATTGGAACAACCGATTTATTAAACGTATATCAAGGAACCGTTATTGAACATCTAGTAGGACAAGAATTATTATCAAATAATTTTAATGTACTAAATACATTGAATTTTTGGGTAAGAGAAAAAACAACTTCCACCGCCGAAGTTGATTATGTAGTGGCGCATAAGGGCAAACTTATTCCTGTAGAAGTAAAATCAGGGAAAGAAGGTAAACTAAAATCCTTGCATTTGTTTATGGATGAATCACTAAACAACATAGCCATTCGTTTTTATGCAGGGCAATTATCTATTACTAATGTTACTACACAAAATGGTAAAACATACCACTTATTAAACCTACCCTATTACTTAGTTTCGCAAATAGAATTTTATATAGATTGGTTGATTAAGGAAGTTAGTAAAGAGAAAAATAAAAAATAATATCTATTTTTAGATGATCTATTCAGCCGCTATATAATTTATTTCCTCAATTTAATATGTAGATATTTATTGATTTTTTAGTTGCCACATGGTGTACGCCTATCTTCATTGGTGTTTGTTTGCAACAAACTCTTTGAAAGTGGCTATTGCATATAAATTACTTCGATAACCCCTCCTAATTCCCCGCTTTTTTTCTTCTCAAAAATCCCTATATTTAAGGGTTATTTTATCACTATGAAGAAAAATTTTCTACTCCTATTTTTAGTTATCATTTCAATTACAGAAATAGTAGCTCAAGCCGAATACATTGATTACCGCTCTCAAACCAATGAGTTGTATTGGAAAAATCGCAAGCCCTTTGCCGATTATTGGCAACAAGATGTGCATTATAACATCACCGCTCAGTTAAATGATAGCACTGATATCATTGCTGGTCACGAAGAATTAACCTATTGGAATAACTCTCCTAAGGATTTGTACTTTGTATATTTTCATTTATACAACAATGCGCAATGCAAAGATTCTTACCTCGCCGACTTATACAAAAACAATAATTACCATTTAAAATTTAATAAATACCGTAACGATGATAAAGGCACTAACGTTGAAAAAATCAGAGTTGGTAATAAGGAATTAAAAACAGAATTAGATAATACCGTTTTAAAAGTATATTTAGAAAAGCCTTTAAAATCAGGCGAATCCATCACTTTCGATCTTGATTTCAAAACCTATTATGCCAAAGAAGTAATTCGTAATCGCATGAAATTATTTAACGCCTTTGGTAATAAACATTATGATGTGACACATTGGTATCCTCGCATTTCTGTATTTGACAGGAAGTTTGGTTGGGACACAGATCAACACATGGATCATGAATTTTATGGAGACTTCGGTTCTTTTCACGTAGAATTTACATTGCCAAATAATTATGTATTAGATGCAACTGGTGTTTTACAAAACGAAAAAGAAATGTTTCCTGATTCGTTACGCAAACAATTAGATATTTCTAATTTCGCCCGTAAACCTTGGAATTCGGCACCAAGTACAATTATCAAACGTAATGGCACTACCAAAACATGGAAATTCTCCGCATTAAATGTTCATGATTTTGCATTAACTGCCGACCCAACATATCGTATTGGCGAATATATGTGGCAAGGAATTAAATGTGTGGCTTTAGTGCAAGAGCCTCATGCTGCGGGTTGGCAAACGTGTCCGCAATTTATTGCCAAAGTATTAGATGTAAATACATACAACATTGGTCCGTACCATTATCCTAAAATGATTTGCGCTGATGCACAAGATGGTGTAGAATATCCTATGCTAACCCTTGATGGTGGCTACGATCCAAACTATCGTGATTTATTGATTCATGAAATGACACACAATTGGTTTTTTGGAATGGTGGGTAATAACGAAACCTATCGCGCTTTTTTAGACGAAGGCTTCACGCAATTTTACACAGCAGATACGTATCAATTTATTGATGGCCCCAATAAAATTGAACAAAAATCGCAAACTAAAAAAAGAAAAAATCGAGAAACAACTAGACCAACATCTTCGATACATGATAAATATGGTTTAGGCGCACGAATAATTGATGCGTTTGCAGATTTAATACCAAATTATACAACAAGGTTTACCGAACAAAACAGAATTTTAGATGACCAAGTGTATAACGGTTACATGAATGCTGTAACGGTGAGGCAAGAGGAAGTAACCTTAAATACACATAGCGATGATTTTAATGGTGGTATTCGCCATGGTGGCGGCTATGGCGCTGTATATACTAAAACGGCAACTATGCTTAAAAATTTAGAGTATGTATTAGGTCGTTCTTTATTTGATAAATGTATGCAACATTATTTCAATCAATGGAAATTTGCACATCCCTACCCCGAAGATTTTAGAAACTCCGTGATACAATATTCTGGCGTAGATTTGAATTGGTTTTTTGATCAATGGCTTGAAACTACTAAAAAGATTGACTACAAAATAGGTCGCGTTAAACGAGGAAAACAAAAAGGAGAATATTTAATTAAATTCAAACGTAAAGGCGATATGCAAATGCCAATTGATTTTACGGTGTTAGATAAAAACGATTCGGCTTATCATTATTACATTCCTAACACATGGTTCGAAAAACCAGTAAGAGCAAATGTATTACCTCGTTGGATTGGTTGGGGAAAAGTTAAACCAACATACACTGCAAAAGTACAGTTGAGTGATAAAATTAAAAACGTCATTATAGATCCTTCTCGTCGCTTAGCCGATGTAGATATGATGAACAACGTTAAACATCAACGTGTAAATATCACCTTTGATTCTAAAATTTATAATCCTTTGGATTGGAAGCATTACGAATTAAAAGCACGTCCAAGTTTATGGTATAATGGTTATGATGGTATTAAAGTTGGTGCGCACTTGAATGGCGGATATATGAATACAAAACATGTATTTGACCTAACGGCGTGGTTTAGCACAGGTTTTGGACAAGCATATTTAGACAGCACCAACAAAAAAAGTAATTATAACATTGTATCATTTATTTTAAATTATAGAACATCAACCTCCAAATTCATAAAGAAATCAAATGTATATGCTACTGTTAAATCTTTAGATGGCTTACAAAGTGCGTTAGTAGGCTTTGAGAAAAAAAGTAATAACGAACGTAACCGTATTTATATTCAAGCAAAAGCAATGCTTCGTGATTTACCAAACGGCTTAGTTTATTTAATTAATCAAAACGAATGGCAAATTCAAAAATTAAATAGTTACATTAATGTGGGCATTGATCATAATTATAGCTACAACAGAGGAATTGGTACAATGAACTTAAATGCGCGCGCATCAGCCTTTACAAACGATTACGATTATTCATCGTTGCAATATACCGCTATCAATAAAAATGATTTAGGGAAAATTAATATCAACACACGGGTTTATGCTCAGTTAGGCTTTGGTTTAAAGCAAGCAAGCGAATCCATGTTATTTGCATCAGGTGCTAATCCTGAAGACTTGATGGAAAATAAATATACACGTTCGATGGGTTTCATTCCTCCAAGCTGGGGGAAATATGGCAATGAAACTAATCACTTCAACGCTGGAGGTGGATTAAACCTAAGAGGCTATTCTGGTTACTTATTAGCTCAAAAAGATGCAAGCGGATTAATGAATTATAATTACAAAGGCACAACAGGCGCTTCTGCTAGTGTGGAGATTGAATTTGGAGAATTTTTTAAATTTTTAAACTTCAAGAAATTAAATAACACGGTTAAAATAAATCCTTATGTATTTGGTGATGCTGGATCTATCAATACCAATGCGACTGGCAAAGCAACAGTCATGTCTGATGTGATGGTTGACGCAGGATTAGGTTTCGCACTTAGCATACAAAAATGGGGCCCTTTATCTGGATTAAAACCTTTAACCATTCGTTTTGATATGCCATTTTTTATTAATCGCTTACCTTATGCCGAAAAAGATTATTTCCAATTCCGTTGGATGATAGGCATTAACAGAGCTTTTTAAAATAAATTATGTTGAACTATAAAAAAAATGAAATTTTATTTAATCATATTCATCATCTCTTCGACATTTAATGCTTATACGCAAACGGATACAACGCACTCAATTTATAAAAATTTAAAAACTAAAAAATTCTATAGCGTTTCAATGAGAGAGACTACTCAAAATGGAGTAACCGTTTATTTCATTAATGAAAAACAAGTAACTAAAAATACATATCATACATACGAAAAAACATGGAATAATATGGAAACTTGTACTCCTTGTATTTTAGAGCAATTTAACGAAAGTGGAGTTTTATTAAACAAAGCAGTTTCATATACCGACTGTTTAGTTGGACAATACATAGAATATTTTGAAGATGGAAAAATTAAAATTATTGGACACTACAAAGAAAACGATACTGGGTTATGGGATAATATTTCTGATAGAGGCTTTTGCTCCGTAAAGCACGGTATCTGGACTTATTATAACGAAAATGGACTTATAATAAAAACAGAATTTTACAATGAGGATGTATTAATAGAAAAATAAAAACATATAAAACATAACTTTTCTATCTACTATCTATTTGCTTATCTTTAAACTTTGAGTTTATGCAACCTAACGAAAATACAGAACATTACGATTTAATTATTATTGGTGGTGGCCCCACAGGATACGCTGGTGCTATGCGCGCTTTGGACTTTAAAAAGAAAGTGTTATTGATTGAAAAAAAACATATTGGTGGTGCAGGTGTTTATGATGGTGTTTTAACATCTAAAACCTTATGGGAAATGTCGCAAAAAATATCTTCTATTCGCGAAATGATTACTGATTATGAAGCAGATTTTGAATACATCAACAAAACAGTGAAAGAAGCCGTCTTTGAGCGTAAAACACAAATGACAGTGCATTTACAATTATTACAAACACAAGCAACTAATTTATTTCATTACGAAAAAGGTACCGCACAATTTGTAGATAAACATACCGTCAGTATCACCAAAGAAAATGGCAGAATAAAAACAGTAAGTGCCGACAATATTTTAATTGCTTCTGGAAGTCGACCACGTTATTTGCCAAACATTCCTATCGACGAACATATTATCATGACGAGCGATGGTGTTAAAAATATGACAGAGTTGCCAAAAAGCTTGGTAGTACTGGGTGCTGGGGTTATTGGTTGTGAATTCGCTACTATTTTTTCAAATATCGGGAAAACAAAAGTGTATTTAATTGATAAGGCCGAACGAATTTTACCATTCGAAGATGAAGATGTTGCTGAATTAATTAGTGAATCCTTAGAAAAAAATGGCGCCACTATTCATCATGGTTCATCATTGAAACGCATGGAAATTAAAGATGGTAAAGTAGAATACGAACTAGAATATAAAGATGGTAAAACAGAAATTATAAACGTTGATAAAGCCCTCGTTTCTGTTGGTAGAGTGCCAAATGTAGAAGGTTTAAGTTTAGAAAAAGCAGGAGTCAAATTAAATGAGCGTGGAAGTATTTGGGATGACGATACTCAAACAAACATTTCTCATATATATGTTGCAGGTGATGTAACAACTGAAATGGCTTTAGTAAATGTTGGTGAAAGAGAAGCGCGTCATGCAGTAGTACGTATGTTTGGCCCAACCATCAAACCTTTATCTTATCAAAATATTTCTACCATTATGTTCCTTAATCCTGAAGTGGCAAGCGTAGGAATGAGTGAGCAAGACTGTAATAAAAAAGGCATTGCGCATAAAGTTGTAAAGTTAGATTTCAGTACCAATGCACGCGCTATTGCTATGCGAAAGACCAAAGGCTTTTTTAAAATTATTGTGACTAATGATAATGGCATGCGTATTTTAGGAATGCGTGTTGTTGGAGAGCACGCCAGTTCAGCAATTCAAGCGGTTGCCTATTTAATTCACACCAATCAAGGCATTAAAGAATTAGCAGATATGATGCACCCTCATCCCAGTATTATTGAAGGCGTGCAAGAATGTTTACGTATGTTGTTAGGAAAATCTATTTACAAACCTTCTGTATTTAAAGACAAACTAAAATGTTACGTTTGCGAAAATGGCACCTGTACGCCTATTGAAAGCTTAATGGTTAATTAGAATCAACACTTTTAACAAGAATTTTTGTTTTTAAGTGTAAGTCTAAATTTGTAATTCATTTGCTTAATCAAATAAAAAACTTGTATAAAAACTACGGCATATATTAGTAATAGTGCGGCTGGTTTTGCCAAAACAGTGCGAAATCCTAGTTTTTCAGGCGGAGTTGAAGCGTTGTATGTGCGAGGAAAAACGGATTTGGTGTTTTGGCTTGACTTTTTTTGTTACTTTTTTTCGTCAAGGAAAAAAACGTAAAAGAAGCTGAATTTATGAAGAGGCTCTATTTAATCATCGTCCAAAACGCATCAAACCTTTGCAGATGCCTTATCCAAGGCAATTCTGTTTTAGCTGATTT
>JANYGR010000472.1 GCA_025359355.1 Bacteroidota bacterium
CGTAAAGGAGTGGTTGAATTTTTATTAATGAATCACCCGTTAGATTGCCCTGTTTGCGATCAAGCAGGCGAATGTGATTTACAAAACTTAGGTTATGGACATGGCGCTGCAACAACGCGTTCAAATTCGCGGCGAGGAAATTCGTAACGCGTTGTTGCAGCGCCATGTCCATAACCTAAGTTTTGTAAATCACATTCGCCTGCTTGATCGCAAACAGGGCAATCTAACGGGTGATTCATTAATAAAAATTCAACCACTCCTTTACGTGCTTCTAAAACATCGGCATTAATAGTATTCTCAACTACCATACCTTCCATGACTTCCGTACGGCAACTTGCCACCGGTTTAGGCATAGGTGTAGGATTTGCAGCGCTACCTTGTGTTACCTTAACTATACAAGTACGGCAATAGCCACCACTGGTTTTTAATTTAGAGTGATAGCACATAGTTGGCGGAGCCACTTCTGGCCCAATCATACGTGCTGCTTGCAAAATGGTAGTACCTTTTGGTACATCTATTTCTATTCCGTCTATCGTTACTTTCATTTTATTTTCAATATCTTAATAATATCTTCTTTCAGTTCAGGTGTTCGTTTAATTACAAAAAGCCACATTTGTTCATAATCTACAGTATCATAGGCGTGTGCTAAAAAATTTCTTAATCCAATAATGCTTTCTCTGTTTCTTATTTTTATTACTATTTCTGGACTTAATGTTGTTATTTTTTTTATGAGTTCTCCTATTATTAAAAAATTCCTTTCGCTCGTTCGTTTATAATATATTCCTTTACTAAAGCCTTTACTCGTTTTAGCGTCTTTTTTAATTTGCTCTAATTCAGTAATAATTAGCAATATGTCTTTTAAATATTCCTTAACTAATTTTTCGCCCATAAATTAAAATTTTTTCTTGTTTTATAGACTCTTTTATTCTTGTTTTCATTGCTTTTTTATAAAACAATAAATCAATGGGTTTTTTTAAAGCGTGAATTAACTCTTCTTTAAACCAAAAGTAATTTTCAGTAAACTCATTATTATCTTCTTCTTTTTCAAAATCTACTAATAAATCTATATCGCTATAAAACTTATAATCTTTTCTAGTTGCTGACCCAAATACATACAACTCTTTAACATAATGCGTTTTGCAAATGTTTTGAACTTGAGCGAGGTTATTTGTTATTATTGGAGCTAGCATTTCGTTACTTTCATTCTTTATTTAATTTGAACAATATTTTTTGATTAATTCATCTGCTTCTTTTCTTCCAAAATTTACTTTTAATTCATTCCAACAATAACACGCACTATCTTTTTGATTTAATCTAAAGTAGGTTACACCTAAATTATATAATGCATCTGAATGATAGCAATTCAAAATATATGCTTTTTTATATTTTTCTTTCGCTGAACTCAATTTATCTGATTGAAAACTCTCCATCCCTTCTTTAAAATTTTTATTTGATAATTCAATCTTACTTTCTTTCATTGCCTGGAGTTTTTCTTTGTTACCAAAAGCAATTGTAAGGTCACAATACCTGCTTATTCTACGAGTACCGTCAAGTGCAGGGATCCAATTCGGCATGCTTAATACAACTCGAATTGCTTCTATATCAAACAATTCATAGCCCGAACCCTGACGAATTGTTGCATTACTAACTTTACCTGTTGAGTCAACAAAAAACTTAACTATAGATGATCCTATTATGTTTTCATCTTTCAATGATTTCGGATAATGCTTGTTTTTGTTAATAAATTTTGTCATTTCTTCTGGACCACCTCTAAATGTTGGCGCATACATTACAAGTCTATTATTGTTTGATGAAGCTTCTAAACCACCATACGCATTATGAAGAGAAAAATTAAACGGTACGTTTATTAGAACAGGTACAGCTTTTCCGTTCTGAAAACCTGGTTTCCAATCTGGCATTGAACTAATAACTCTTAATGCCTCTCTATCACATTCGGGGCAACCTGAAATTCCTTTTTCAATTTTTGCATTTGCGATTTTTCCTGAAGGCTCGACAACAAAACTTAAATAACATTTTCCTTGTATTCCTGCCTCCTTAGCCACATGAGGGTAGCGAGTATTTGCTCCAAAAAACTTCATCATTTCTGAAACACCACCAGTAAATTCTGGCATAATTTCCACCACTGTACCCGAATCTTTCTGCCCCAAAGAAACTTTAGTAAACAACACCATAACTATGTAAATAAATACTTTCAAGTTTATTTCTGTTCCGAATTAGTGATGATAATTTTTTGTGTTGTTTGGTGGTTTTCTAAATCTGTACATTTTAAAAAATAGATACCACTTGGTAAATGGCTAATATCAATCATCATATTAGTATCTACTTTTTGTATGGCAATGTTAATGCGTTTACCATCTGTATTATATAAAGCAATAGCCATAAAACTTCCTTCAATGCTTAACTGACTTGATACAGGATTAGGATAGGCATTAACAGTTAATTTTTCTGTTGTCTCTTTAATGCTTGATAACACCGTGTTGTATTCGATTACATAATATAAGGTGTTAGATGCAGCAAGGTCGTTCCATTCGCCAGCAATACCATAAGGCCAAGAGCCTAAACAAATGCCTGCACAATCTTGATTTGAATTATAATCGTCTGGTTCATTTATTGTTCCTGTGCTTTTTCCTCCAAAATTAATGTAATTGGTTCCAACGACACTGCCTGTGCCTGTTCCCGCTTGTCCCTGCCCATTCCAAAAATTAGTTCCCACATTATCATTATTACCATCCCACAACCAAGTACCCTCTATGTTCTTGTCTGTTGCGCCAATCCACACGTACGATGAACCACCACCATCTGACACTGCATGATAATTTGTAGAAATTCCAGAAGCAACAATTCCATTGTAGACTGCTGTTTGTTCTGCCACATCATTTATTTCAACTAAATAACCTCCATCACTAACTGCGCAAGTTGCAGCGTTTACCCAAGTTTTTAATTCTTTTATTAATTTGTAAGTGTGTCCATTATAATTAAAGGCTACACTGTTAGATGCTGTATAGCAAGCTGACTGAGCAAAAGAACCTTTTACAAAGAAGAATAAAGATATGTAAATTAAAAACTTCACTTATGCTTTTACCAATTTGTTTAAACGATCGTAATGAGAAATATCAACAAATTTTTTCTTTTGTGCTATTTCAATGAACTCATGTTTGAAGTGACGAATAGCCGCGGCTACAGGCCATGCAGCAGCTTCGCCTAAAGGACAAATAGTTTTTCCTTCGATTTTACTTTGTATGTCCCATAATAAATCTACATCACTTTCATTGGCTGTTCCATTCAAAAACTTTTGTAATATTTTTTCCATCCAACCAGTTCCTTCACGACAAGGAGAACATTGTCCGCAAGACTCATGATGATAAAAACGAGAGAAGGTAAATAAATTTTTAACGATGCTTGTGTCTTCATCCATAGCAATAAATCCACCTGAACCTAACATGGTACCAGTTGCGAATCCACCATCAGACAAGCTTTCGTAAGTCATTAAACGAGGCTCGCCTTTAGCAGTTGTTAATGCTAATGCTGCGGGTAAAATTGGAACCGATGAACCACCCGCTACTACTGCTTTTAATTTCTTGCCATTACGAATACCTCCGCAATATTCATCACTATAAATAAAATCTTCAACAGTAATTCCTAATTCAATTTCATAAACACCAGGTTTATTAATATGTCCAGAGGCAGAAATTAATTTGGTGCCAGTTGATTTTCCAACACCAATTTTTGCATACTCTTCGCCTCCCATATTCACAATAGGAACAACAGCGGCAATGGTCTCAACGTTATTAACTACTGTTGGACAACCCCACAAACCTGCTACCGCTGGGAATGGTGGTTTAATACGAGGATTACCACGCTTGCCTTCTAACGATTCTAATAACGCTGTTTCTTCTCCGCAGATATAAGCACCGCCACCAACTTGTACATAACAATCATGAGAGAAATCAGTACCTAAAATATTTTTTCCTAACCAACCTGCGGCATAAGCCTCAGCAATAGCAGCTTCTACGATACGAGCTACATAAAAATATTCGCCACGGATATAGATATAAGATGTTTTTGCACCCAATGCATAAGAAGATGTAATCATTCCTTCGATTAATGCATGAGGAATTTTTTCCATTAAATAACGGTCTTTGAAAGTTCCTGGTTCTGATTCATCAGCGTTACAAACCAAGTAACGAGGCACACTTTCTGGTTTAGCCAAGAAACTCCATTTCATACCAGTTGGGAAACCCGCACCACCACGGCCACGTAAGCCCGATTTTTTTACTTCATCCGTTACTTGATCTGGTTGCATTGTTTTTAATGCTTTCTCTACAGAAGCATAACCACCATTTGCACGATATACTGCTAACGTATGAATGTTAGGTACTTTATCGTTGTGTATTAATAATTTCTTTCCCATTTGACCTTTGTTTGTCTCTTCGACTGCTCCACTTCGACTTCGCTCAGTATGACAGCTAAGGGTGACAATTAATTAAAGAGTATTTTTATAATCTAAATCTGTATAACTTCTTAGTTTACCTTCCGTTTTGTATGTTTCTAAAATTGCATCTACTTTTTCGTACGTTAAGTTTTCGTGGTATGATGCTCCGCATTGCAACATTGGCGCTGTTCCGCAAGAACCTAAACATTCTGCAACTTTTAGTGAGAACATACCATCTTTAGTTGTTTCGCCAACTTTAATGTTTAATTTTTTCTCAATGTATTTTACGATGTCTTCTGCCCCATTTAACCAACAAGAACTTGTTTGGCAAACTTCCAATACGCATTTACCCATTGGTTTTAAATTATACATCGTGTAAAACGACGCTACTTCAAATACCTCAACAGGTCTGATTTTTAAGATAGACGCTACATAATCCATTGTTTCTGGACTTAACCAACCACCAAATTCAGCTTGTGCCACGTGTAATACAGGCAATAAGGCTGATTTTATTTTTTCGGGTGGATAATGCGAAATGATTGTTTGCACTGTTTTCATAGCATCTTCACTGAATACTGTTTCAGCTCTTTTTGCTTGATCAAATTTTTGTGCTCCGTGTACTTGACTTGACATTTAATTAATAATTTAAAATTTAAAATTTAAAAGGGTTATACCTTCAAAATTTATAATGTTTTTTAATTCTTAGTTTTTTGTTGTTTACTCTTTAACTTTATTATTATTGTTGCTAAAACTTTTTGCAATTCTGTTAATTCTTTTTGGCATTCTTTGACTCTATCTGATTCAAAAGCATAAGCTTCTATAATTATCTTCAACCAATATTCTGTTTCGTTAGCAGATTTAAGAGAAATAGATAAATATCGCACTAATTCTCTTTCGGAAGAACTGGATTTACCTTCATGGACATTTGCACCAATAGAGGTTCCTGATCTCAAAATTTGATTAATAATTGCAAAAGGAATTCCTTTACTTTC
>JANYGR010000473.1 GCA_025359355.1 Bacteroidota bacterium
ATAGCTGATGTGATAACCAATGGGAATACTGAATTTGCCCAATCATAAAACGTCCACGCTCGTATTGTTTTTTTATTTCCTTTTTCCATGTTTAATTAAGTATAGTTAAGTTGTTTAAATACGTTTCTATTAAAATAATGATTTACTAATGGTTAAAGTGACTCATTATTTTTCAAATTTACAATAAAAAATGAGGTAATAAAGTATAAAGCCCAATAGGAAATTATCCTATCAGGCTTCATCACTTTTATAAAATGGAAAATGAGCTTTTATAATTTATAACATAGTGGTTGGACAAACGTAATCTGTCACTTTAATTTTTTTAGTGTCTTTGATGGCATTAAATCCACCAGCTACATTAATTAAGTTTCGATAACCTCTTGCTTGAAGTGTAGAGATGAAAACCATAGATCGGTATCCCGATAAACAGTGGACATAGTATGTTTTGTTTTTGTCAATTTTAGCCATACTATCATTGATGACGTCTAACGGCACATTGATAGCTCCTTCCACATGTTCGCTATAATATTCGCTCGCTTTTCTTACGTCTAAAATAGTTACAGGTGATTTCTCATTTATAGATACGAGCTCGTTAGCACTGATGGATTTGATCTCATCTATTTCTTTACCAGCGTCTTCCCATGTTTTAAACCCACCTTTTAAATAACCCAAGACGTTATCATAACCAACTCTTGCTAATCGTGTAATGACTTCATCTTCTCTTCCATCATCAGTAATAATTAATAATTCTTGTTTTACGCTTGGAATTAGGGTTCCTACCCATGTAGCAAAACTGCCGTCAATACTAATATTTATGGAGTTTGGAATAAAACCTTTATTAAATACTTGACCATTTCGTGTATCTATTATTAAAGCATCAGTTTCATTGGCGGCTACTTCAAATTCAAGAGCCGTTAATGCTTTTTTTCCTCTAGCCATTACCTGATCAATGCTTTCATAGCCTTTAATATTTAATAAAACATTTTGAGGAAAATAACCTGGAGGTGGCACTAAGCCCGTTAAAATTTCTTTGATGAATTGTTCTTTAGTAAGCTTAGGATTGAGTGCATAGTTCACTTGTTTTTGATGCCCTAATGTGTCTGTAGTTTCTTTACTCATGTTTTTTCCACAAGCACTTCCTGCACCATGATTAGGGTATACAATCAAATCATCACTTAAAGGCATAATTTTGTTTCGTAACGAATCGTATAAATGTCCAGCTAATTTTTCTTCGGTTAAATCAGCAATCACATGTTGTGCTAAATCAGGTCGTCCCACATCGCCTATAAATAGGGTATCTCCACTAATGATGCCATGCTCTTTTCCGTTTTCATCGATAAGCAAATAGGTTGTACTTTCCATGGTATGCCCAGGTGTATGAAGCACTTTTATGCTGTAATTTCCAACTTTAAAAATTTGGTTGTCTTCGGCAATAGTTGCTTTATAGGCTGGTTTAGCGGTAGGTCCAAAAACTATTTCAGCACCCGTGTTTTTCATTAAGTCTATATGCCCGCTAACAAAATCGGCGTGAAAATGTGTTTCAAACACATACTTAATTTTTGCATGATCTTTTTTAGCACGATCGATGTAAGGTTGTACTTCACGTAATGGATCAAAGATGGCGGCTTCTCCATTGTTTTCTAAATAGTATGCTGCATGAGCAATACATCCTGTATAAATTTGTTCTACTTTCATAGTTGTATTTTTAGAGTTATAATTTATTGATCTGAATCTTTGTGTTTTTTACTTGGTGATAGTTTGTATACTAAGTAGCCAAATCCTACGATTAAATGCAGAAGGATGATTGAGAAAATGATTGTTGATGACATAAATATTCTTTTTAAAAATGATAGTACAAAGTTCGGTTACCTACAAAGAAGTAACTATGAGGAATGTCAGTTTTTGTATGAAATTTTATAGCCAAAGGTTCTTAAGTAACAATTGTTACTTATAAAAAAATGTTGGTCGAAGTATCTTTACTAAAAAATTAACATCATGGATAATCAAATTATAATAGGAAAAAGAGCTAGTTCTAACTTTTTTAGAAAAATGGGAACTGTAATAGATCTTGAACAAGGACTATATAAAGCTTATGAAAGTATTTTCGGATTAACTTCAGGTACATGGAAAAAAATGCCAAAGTTTGACTATGTATTACTTTTCAAAACACTTTATATAAAATGTGAAGGTTGTTCTCCTGAAGATTTTGAAAATGATGATCAAGCAATTTATCAATTAAGTTTAGTGTATCATAAAAATAGAAAAATAATTGTTCATGAAAGTAAAATAAAGAGTGATATATTTTTACTTGTTGAAAAACTAAGCTCTTTTTACAACCTAAAAATAAGAGATGCTGCTAGTGATAGACGAAATCCAAAATGGATTCAAATATAAAATCACTTTAACTAATCAATTTCAAACAATCTCAATTTATTTTGAGTAGCAATTAATTCTCTTTGTAAATCATCTATTTGTTTCAATAAATTAGTAATCGCATCAATACCTTCCATGTTAATGTCCAACTCATAATGTAAGCGCATCATTTTCTCAACATCTTTCAATTGCTCATTAGCAAGGTATTTGGCATCATTTAATTCAATCACCTCAATTAATCCAAACTCATGTAAAGAGTTAATAAATGAAAACTCAATGTTATGATGCATGCAAAATTGTTCGATCAATATTAAATCTCTAGTTTCCATGTGCTCTTAGTTTAGATAATTCAGTAAATAATTCTTTTTCTTTTTCGGTAAGATTTGTTGGTAGTTTAATGGTGTAAGTAATAAACAGGTCTCCAAACTCTTTATCTTTTTTATAAACAGGAAAGCCTTTGCCTTTTAATTTAACCTTCGTTCCAGTTTGAGTTTCGGGTGCAACTTTTAGTTTAACTTTACCATCAAAGGTATCTACTAAAACATCTCCACCTAATAGGGCGGTATATAAATCTAAATCCACATTGGCATATAAGTGATGACCTTCTCTTTTAAATTTAGTGTGGTTAGCAATTGTAAACGTAATGTATAAATCGCCATTAGGTCCGCCATTAGAGCCAGGAGCGCCATGCCCTGCAATTTTTATAACCTGACCATTTTCTACACCAGCAGGAATAGTTAAGCGTATGTTTTTACCATTAACCGTAAGGGTTTGTTGTTGAGTTTGGTATACGTCTTTTAAATCGAGGTGCAATTCGGCATTGAAATCTTGTCCTCTATATTTTGTTTGTCGCCCTCTGCTTCCTTGTCCTCCGCCATACATCGATTCGAAAAACTCAGAAAAATCGCCAGAGAAATCTCCGGTATCTCCTCCATAATATTGTTGTCCGCCACCACTGCCTCGTGATTGAGATTGCTGTTTATTAGCTTTTTCAAACTCATCAGCGTGTTTCCAGTCTTTACCATACTTGTCGTATTTTTTCCTTTTTTCTGGATCGCTTAAAACTTCGTTTGCTTCATTAACTTGTTGAAAGTTCTTTTTAGCCGTTTCATCATTCGGATTTAAATCGGGATGAAACTTACGCGCTAATTTACGATACGCTTTTTTGATATCGTCATCGCTTGCAGTAGTGGGTATTTCTAATATTTTATAGTAATCAATAAATTCCATATTGTTTGTTTTAGACCATAGTTACTAATCTGATAAATCGAACTCATAGTAAAGTTAAACTATTAACACAATTTTTAAAAATTAATCTGATTGATAAAAATCATACACAAAGAGGAATTATTTTAATAGGTTACTATTATTTCATAAGGTTGCGTAGTTCAGCAATGTCTAAAACACCTGTTTTACGAGTTACTTCCACGCCATTTTTATAAACAATAAAGGTAGGAAAGGCACTTACATTTAATTGTTTACCCAATTCTGTTTGTGCTCCACCATCAATTTTTACAACGGTATATTTTTCTTTCTCGAAAGACTCAATAATAGGTTTCATTTTTTTGCAAGGAGGACACCATTCGGCGCCTATATCAACCAACACCATTTTATCTTTTGGTATTTGATTGAGATACTCTTGCATAGTCATTTGTGGCACGTTGGAACTTCCTTGAATGGCTTTATTGGCTTGTTTCCAGGCATTGATGCCACCTTTCATATTATATACTTTCGAAAATCCATGCTCACCTAACCAATTCATAGCGGCATTACTTCTGCCTCCACTCAAGCAATAAATATAAACAGGTTTTGTTTTATCAAGTGCCGCCACTCTTTCTTGAAATTCAGTCATGTTATTCCAATTGGCTTGAAGGGCGTTTTTTAAATGCCCTGATTGAAATTCTTCGGCAGTGCGTACATCTAACAATTGGATGTCTTTTTGTGCAATGCCTTTCTCAAATTCGTCAACTGGTATGGTTGAATTTTGAGCAATGGAACTACAAGAACCTATAACAACTAATTGAAGTGTAAGGAATAGGAGTTTTAAAGTAGAGGTAATACGTTTCATCTTTTAATTATTTTTTAGGAGTGGTTATAATATGTTGTATGTTTTGAGTATCCATTTCTTTGGTGCTCACAAGAAGCAGTTCGCTAAAATCGCTATTAATACTGATATGAACAACATCTGGTATGGCAGATAATTGCTTAGTCATATGATCTACACTTGTGATACCTTCCATGGTATATAAGTTAACGATGACGTCCTTGTTCTTTTTAAATTCTATCCACAATTCGGAGTTGGCTCTTGGACTTGCCGACTGTAAACAATTTTCCAATTTTAAAAAGGTAAATGCTTTCGCAAATAACTGTTCGTATTCGGCTTTACTTCCTCCAAAGGGTGGACTTTTTTCAAAGGTTCTGTTAAATAATAAACCTACAAGCAATCCATCAGTCTTTAACAAACGATGCATTTTACTCACGTAGCGTTGACGCAGCGTTGGAGGTAAGGCACAAAAAAAGGTTTGTTCGATAATGATATCGTATTTTCCTTGGTGTTCAAAAAAATCGCCAAGTACTATATGGATCGATGAATTGTTTTTAAATTTTTCTTGCAAAACCGCTACCAAAGTAGGAGCAATATCAATCACAGTGACGTTGGTAAACCCTTGTTGTAGCAGAAATTCAGCCTCGTAGGTATTGCCACAGCCTGGAATTAAAATAGCCAGCTGTTTATTTTCAATCGTTTCAACATAGTTTTTAATGGGAGGAGATACAACTCCCAAATCCCAACCAGTTGTATGAGATTGATATTGAGAATCCCAATAGGCCTGGCCTAATGGGATTTCGCCATTGGTTGTGCAACATTGAATTTTATCGGACATTATTTTTCTTTTTTACAAGTTGAAATGCCAAACGGTAAATAGAGTGGACAAAAACTAATAAAGCTCGTTAACACAAAAATACCCGCTAATACTAAGAGTATAATGCCTAAGGTTCCTGAAATAACGTGTGTTAAAAATAAACCAACTATCACAATAGCAAGGATTATTCTAATAATTTTGTCGGTACTTCCCATGTTTGGTTTCATAAAGATAGATTTTATAGTTTTTTATACGTAGATAAAAGTACGTAAGTTTAACCATAAGAAGTGTGACTTTTGTCACTCAATTTTAGTTTCTTTTAGATTACCTCCGCGAACGAGTTTTATTCTATTTTCGAATGGCCGAATTATAGGGAAGCTTACAGAACTGCTTTGACTATTGAATAAAAAACAACAAAAATGGCGCTTGTTTTTTACCACTTTATTGCCAAAAACAAAGTCGATTAAAAAAAAACAAAAGTAAAATCGATTTCTTAAATTTAAATGCGCTAATTTTTTAAGACGC
>JANYGR010000483.1 GCA_025359355.1 Bacteroidota bacterium
CCAGAACAGTCAATACCAAAAGGGCTTCGACCACCCCACAAATACGGGGCATTTAAAAATAGATAAGCTGTTTGTTTGAGATCTTCGATTGATTTTTTTTGTGAGATGTTCGTTGTTTGTCCTTCAAAAGAGTAGCTAACATCTCCAATTATCAGTTTATTGTTTTTAAAATTAGGTAAGGAAGCCCCAATTGTAATAGGAAAAATGGATTGATGAGTTGTATTATTAATTACTTGCACTAATTCGGAGCTAAGTGTTTGAGTAGTTAAATTCTTAAATTCAGCTTGAGTGAGGCGTGTGTGCTGTTTAGCGCTAATCCAGCAAGGATATTGATCGAAATTAGTGCTAATGCTAAGCCAGTCTTCCCTATCCTCCATAATAGTATAGGTTTCGCCAAACAATAATTGGGTAACCATTTCGCTGGTGCTACTGGGCTCTTTGCGACAAGGAATAACGCTTAATGTACAAATACCAAAATTCATAGGAGCTAATTTATGTTTTGTTTTACGAATAATAAATTGTTTAGTAAATAGTTATTCACTTTACGCTATTAATAGAAGTTTAACAAACAAAAATTAGCGAAAAAAGATTTATATCTTTGCCATACAAGGCACATGAACGAATTTAGAGAAGCACTACTCATCAAACTATCTATTCCAATTTATACGATTGTTATAGGCATAGAAATTTTGTATAGCTATTGGCATCACAAAAAATATTATTCTGCTAAAGGCTTATTGGCAAATATCTATTTAACAGCACTTAATTTTTCGTTGGATATTTTAGTTCGTGGTATTTGTTTAGGAGTACTGTGGTTTTTTTATCAATTTCAGTTTTGTAGTATTAACAAAATATTGCATCCAATAATGTATTGGACGGTCTTACTCATTTCCCAAGATTTTTTATTTTATTGGCTGCATCGTGTAGATCATTACTGTCGCTTGTTTTGGGCTGTACATGTTACACATCATTCATCAGAGGAATTTAATTTAACGGTTGGATTCCGCTCTTCTGTTTTTCAACCATTATATCGTTTCATGTATTTTATTCCTTTATCATTAGTGGGATTTAATCCATTGGATGTGATGTTTATGTACGCCGCTACTCAAATTTACGGAATACTGATACATACTAAAACAGTTGGGAAATTAGGTATGATAGAGTGGGTGCTGTCAACTCCATCGCACCATCGTGTACATCATGCGAGTAATACCATTTATCTTGATAAAAATATGGGTATGGTGTTTATTATTTGGGATAGATTATTTGGAACGTTTGCAAAAGAAGATGATCAAGAAAAAGTTAGATATGGATTAACTCAAAATATTAACACCTACAATCCTCTAACGATGGTGTTTCACGAATGGAAAGCCATGCGGGATGATTTGAAAAAAGATACTACGTTTAAAAATAAATTATATTACGTATTTGGTCCTCCAGGCTGGAGTCATGATGGTAGTAAACAAACAGCCAGGCAAATGCGAGATGCTTTGAATAAAAGGGGTTCTGAGAAATAAATTTTTGTATTCTAAAACTTTATTTCAAACACGTGCAGTTGGTTGAGGTAATGATAAGAAATAGAATAGCCATAAGTATCTAATATACTTTTTGTAATGGATAATCCTATACCTAAAGAGTCTATAGAGGAATCATCTTTCTTAAAACGTACAAACAAATCCTTAGGATTAATCGTTAAAGGCTTACCGCTATTGCTTATTGAAAGTGAATGTTGATTGATTTGTATCAAAATTTTTCCACCTTCTATGTTATGTCTAATGGCATTTTGTAACAAATTAGAAATTAAAATATCTGCTAATACTATATTCATGTTGACTGTTAGAGCATCATCTGCGATAACTTCTATACTAATTTTTTTGGATTGTATAAGATCTGAGTATTGACGAATAGTCTTATCAATACTGTTTTTAAGACTGATAGAATCACTTTCTTTAAATTGATGATTGTCTATTTTAGATAATAAAATCAATGCTTTATTAAGAGAGGCTAGTTTTTTAGTTGTATTTTCAATGGCTTGTAAATGATTCATTTCCTCTTCTTGCAAATGTGGCGATTGGATTAATAAATCTAAATGTGCTTTTATAACAGCTAAAGGCGTTTGCATTTCGTGCGAAGCATTTTCAGTAAATTCTTTTTGTTGTGAAAAATCTGAATAAATTTTTTCAGTCATTTTATTTAACGCTTCATTGAGTTGATTAAACTCCAAGGTATTTACTGTTGAAAAATGACGTTGCTCGTGATCCTTTATTTCATAGGCATTTAGCTCATGTAGTGTTTTGTAAAATGGTTTCCAAAGTATTTTTGAAAGAAGCCAGTTCACTAATAAAAAACCAATTACCAAAAAGCTAATAATTAAACCAAAGGCAGAAAACAAGCCTTCTGTTAATTCGTCTTCTTCTAAAGTTGTTTTAGAAATGGTAATTAAATAAGTTTGATTTTGGTATGTAAAAAAACTTTTGAGCACTCTGTGATTAAGATATTCTTTTTCTGTTTTATCATAAATAGATATGTCGGAATAAACATCTGTTTTTTTACTTGATTTTATTGGTATTGCCGTTGATAGGCTATCTGTACTTAAGAATACTGTATGTGGTTCTTTAATGGTTTTAATTATTTCTTCGGCATATGTTTTTTCTTTTTGTAAAGATTCATCGGTGCCATCTCGCAATTCATTTTGGATGAGGTAGTATGAGAATACACCCGCAATTCCCAATAAAGGTAGGCTAATAAGGAGATAGTATACTAATGTTTTACTAATTAATTTCACGTGTATTTTAGTTTTTAGTATTAAATAGAGTGTGTAATTTTACTTATGAATTTGTATTATTAGCCATTATCATTAGTTAAACACTAATTTTAAAATTGTAGCCTATGCCATAAATGGTTTGTACATAATCTACACAACCTTTTTCAGCTAATTTTTTTCTTAAATTTCTGAGATGCACATAAATAAAATCATGACTATCTATTTGATCTGAGTCATCGCCCCAAAGATGCTCTGCTATTGAGTTTTTAGATACAACCCTATTTTTGTTTGAAATAAAAAATAGCAATAAATCATATTCTTTAGCGGTTAAATTAACAGGGATGTTATGAACTTTTACAGCTCTTTCTTCAGGAATAATTGTAATTTCATTGATTTCAATTAATTTATTTCCATCAAAATTCCTGCGTCTAATCAGTGCTTTAATTCTTGAATTTAATTCGGCTAAATTAAATGGCTTCGCTAAATAATCGTCTGCTCCTAAATCAAGTCCTAAGATTTTATCGTCTGATGAGTTTTTTGCAGAGATGATAATAATGCCTGCTTTAGAATGATTTTGTTTTAAGTGTTTGATGATATCTAAACCATTGCCTTGCGGTAAATTGATATCTACCAAAATACAATCATAGTCGTAAACCTCAATCTTTTCAAGTGCTTTTGAATAATCAGATGCTGATTCAATCACATAACCCTCTTGATGAAGGTATTGTTTCATTGACTTTCTCAATTCTGGCTCGTCTTCTATGATTAGAATTTTCATCAAGTAAATATAAGGCTATAATCTTAATAGAATCTTAATTACAAAATGTAAACATATTAATAAACAATGGCTACTCGGACTATTTTTAAAAAGCGTTTTTTGTAATAGGGAGATTCTTTGTATGTAGATATTTTCACACCGGATTTCTTTTTGTTGGATGAGCTATGAATGAATGCTAATTCTTCACCCTGATTTGATATGATAATTCCGACATGCCCTGGATTTCTATTGTTAATATTAGTGCCTGTAAAAACAATCACATCACCAATCTTGCAGGAGTCAACATTTATTTCTTTGCAACAAGAGCTATAATCAATAGAGGAACGTGATACTTTAATGTTAAAATGATTAAATACATAGTAAACAAAACCCGAACAATCAAATCCTACTTTTGGATTAATACTTGCGTATTTATAATTGACACCTAATTGTTGTTTGCAAAATTTCAATAAACTATCGGCTCTTACCCTGTCTTTAGGGGAGGTTAAGTGATTCAAAGAAGAGGTCTCTCCTTTGACTACAATTACTAAAAAAACAATTATGTATATGATATACTTGATTTAATAAAGGTAAGTTAAATTAAATAAGTAAGGTTAGATAATTGACTGTTTCAATTAGATTAATATTCAGTGAAATGATAAAATGAAAAATTATTTTAAGATATGCTGATTTATTAATTCAGTAAAATAATAGCGTTCACCCTTATATATAGCAATGATAAAGGAATCTTTAATGCCATTCTTTTTTGCTTTGAGTAAGATAGCATTTGTTTCATTTAGAGTATTGAAACCACCTAGCGTAAAACGCGTGATATTATCAGAAAAAGTTTTTCGTTGAGCTTTTGGTAAGCCGATTAGTTTGGAGTAATTGAAATTTTCAATAAGTTTATATGCGCCAATTTGAACGGTATAATATAAACTATCAACAACTGTATTGCC
>JANYGR010000521.1 GCA_025359355.1 Bacteroidota bacterium
TTTAAGGGCATGTTTTAATTTATTAACCGCTTGAAACGAAGACCAGGTGTATGGTTTATTAATTAAGAGTAATTCGCCTGAGCGGTAATCAACTGACATAAAGTCAAAGATACTTTTTTTGTTTCTGGTAAAAAAATTAAAATGTAGAAGGATTACTCCTTAATAAACTTCTGCCTGAATTCTCCTTTATCAGTTATTACTTTAATGAAGTAAATGCCTGAATTTAATTTTGAAACGTCAATAATTGTTTGATAATTATTGAATGCTACTAATTTTCCAGTTATATCAAAAATGCTTGATTCAATAATACTAAAATTTTCAGAATGATTGATATTTAATTTATTTGTTGTTGGATTTGGGAATATAGAAATACTATGATTAAGCTCAAATTCTTTTGTGCCTAGAGGCAAACAGCTATTAATAACTATTGAAAAGCTTGAAACACTGGTTACCGTTAGCGTTACAGGTGATAAGGTTATAGAAGAAACACTGGTTAATGTTGATGTACTAATGTTCGTGAAATAGTTAGATGATGAACTAATAATTGAAATAGACGATGAAGGTGTACAATATGAACCAATCGTAGAATCCATTTTAATAATGGTTAACGGTCCTGATAATGCAGAATTAGGCTGTATTAAACAAAAATAATTATTGTTAAAGTGATGCATTAGTTGAACAGTAGTATCTCTGTATTGCATGTTTCTATAATATTGCATCAAATTGTTTCGTTTATTATCAGAGATGCCATTAGAATCAATTTTAAGAGTCCAAGCCTCACACTTATTTGTATTAACATTATCGCTCGAAAAAGAAACATAAGTTTTTTTTAATTGGTCTTCTTCAATATTTATTTCACCTTCTAAATTTGGAAACCCTATGGTCTGAAATTGAACTCCCCAGACTTTACCAGTAGTTTTATACTTATTTAAATAAAATGTACAATTGAAAGATTGATACGCTGCACTCGTACTTTGAGTAATATAGAATGCATCAGATTGATGCTTTGATTTAGTGATGCCAACAGAATTTACCTGATATTGTCCAGTACTACCCATATAACTTATTGGGATTAATTTAGCTTGAATTATTGAATCTTTTATATCTGAATATTTATAAAGCACCGCATTTACTGGGCCTTCAAAATCGTTGCCCCAGCTGCAAACCGTGTATATTCCAGCACTATCATTAATAATGTGGGATTTATTAGCTGTTAGGTAACCGGTTGCTTCTATATGCCTTTCTTTTATAAGGTTGCCTAAGGTGTCTATTTTGACTAGCAAAGTGATGCCCCCTGAATTGCCTTGAGAGTATGGTGAAGTTAAAATTAAATTATTATTTCTATCAAGTAACATTTGGTCAGGCAAAAAACCTTCTTTGCACCAACTTAAACTACCATTTGCATTTAATTTACCTATTAGCCCATTACTAGATGTTGTATTAGTTGCAATAAAGTATATATTTTTATTTTTTGATAATAATAAATTTTTAAAAGAAACTATATTGTAATCATTAATCCAAATAGTATTAAAATTTTTATCTAATTTTTTAATGATATTGCCGTTATATATGTAGACATTAGAATCTATATCAACAATAAATTCACCTGCATTTCCAGTAGATGCATTCAGATATGGAAAAGTCTGCGCTTTTAATAAATGACTATATGCAAGTATTAAGGTTAAGAGAATTATTTTTTTCATAGTTCTATAGAGTTTAATTATACAATATTACAATAAAATTAAATCACTCTCACTACCGTTAAAGGGATTTTTAGCACATGAAAAACTTAAATACTATGTCCCATTTTATCTTTTTTGGTTTGCATATATTTTTCGTTATGCGGATTTGTAGGAATAATAATAGGAATATTTTCTACAACCTGTAAGCCATAACCAATAAGCCCTACGCGCTTTACGGGGTTATTAGATATTAGTTTCATTTTACAAATACCTAAATCTCTAATAATTTGCGCACCAACACCATAGTCACGTTCATCCATTTTAAAACCTAATTCTAAATTAGCTTCAACGGTGTCTCTGCCTTGTTCTTGTAATTTGTAGGCTTTCAATTTATTTAATAAACCAATACCTCTGCCTTCTTGATTCATGTATACAATAGCGCCTTTCCCTTCTTTTTCAATCAACTCCATTGCTTTGTGTAATTGTGGCCCGCAATCGCAACGGCAAGAGCCGAAGATGTCACCAGTAACACAAGAAGAATGCACACGAACTAATACAGCTTCGTCTTTTGTCCATTCGCCTTTAACCAATGCCATGTGTTCTTCGCCTGTAGTATTTACTTTATATGCAATTAATTTAAAATCACCCCACTGTGTCGGCATTGCAACTTCTACTTGACGAGTAACAATACTTTCTTTACTTAATCTGTAAGAAATTAAATCTTTAATGGTTACAATTTTCAAATCGAATTGCTTGGCAACCTTTACCAAATCAGGTAAACGAGCCATCGTTCCATCTTCATTCAAAACTTCTACCAAAGCACCGCAGGGCTCAAAACCAGCTAAGCGGGCGAAATCAATGGTTGCTTCTGTATGTCCTGTTCGGCGCAATACACCACCTGTTTTAGCAATTAAAGGAAATATATGTCCTGGTCTTCCAAAATCAGATGCCTTCATGGTTGGGTCAATCATGGCTTTTACAGTCTTCGATCTGTCGGCTGTGGAAATACCAGTTGTACACCCATGACCTAATAAATCAATAGATACTGTAAAGGCAGTTTCATGTAAAGCAGTATTAGAAGTTACCATCAGTTGTAATTCTAATTCTTTTGCTCGCTCTTCGGTAACTGCCGCGCAAATTAATCCACGTCCGTGAGTAGCCATAAAATTGATAACTTCGGGCGTTACATTACGAGCCGCCGTTAAAAAATCACCTTCGTTCTCTCTGTCTTCATCATCTACAACAATAATAACTTTCCCTGCTTTGATATCAGCAATGGCTTCTTCGATGGTATTTAATTTGAATGTTTCCATGATTCTTGATTTGCATGCCAAATTTACGGATTTAATTTCATAATAAATGCCCAATAATTTAGCTCTCATAACCCAAAAACAGGGCAACAATTCTTCGCATACATCTTTTAAATAGTATGGCGCATTGAAAACTTAAAGTTATATTTGATTGTATGCGAAATAGTGAAGTTGTAAAAAAGATGAAGCATAAACGTAAAATAAATAGTTGCTATGAAATAGCTCCAATCCAACAAAATCTTTAGATTGGGGAGATTTTATAGCCTCTGTAAGTTAGTTATATGCAAGGCGCGAAAAATAAATAATGTTGACAATAGACAATATAATTGGTGAGAAATTAGATGAGATTTGTATAGTTCAATATACAGACTCCGAAGATCTTTATTGGACAGAAAGCGTTATCTTAAAATTTCAACACATACACTATGTTATAAATGTTAATGCGGACACTGACGAGGTAGAAATACTTTTCCATGACCAATCCCAAGCGCTTACTCAAGACCAATTCCAAGTTGACAATGGCAATGTTATCAAAATATCAGAGCATCCCGACAATGCATTGTTTAACATACTAGGTAGTAAATTGACCTGGGCGTGGACAATGACAAACAATCAAGGGTATTCTGACGGAATACAATTTCAATTTAATTGTAAGACAAATAATATCGTGCAATTTATAGCAATTGCATCTAGACTTCAACTAAATATGCTAAACTCGACAGAAACGCCCAGCATATAACATATAAGGCTCAAACGCTGTTCCGCTTGCCTCTTTGGCGGAATTGCGATTTGAGCTTGTGTTGAACAAACCTGATTGGTGATTTTGCAGTGGGGTGCTGTTTGGATTTTCAAAGGAAATTACAATCATATTTGCAGTATATACTAATAATATATACCTTTGATTTATTATGAAAACACTATCATTAAAATTAGATGACGACATCTTTGATGAGGCTGAAGAAATTACTTCTAAACTTCATTTGGCAAGAAACAGATACATAAACGAAGCTGTTAGTATTTATAATCGTGTTAACAAAAAAAGATTGCTAAAAAAACAGCTTACTAAAGAATCAATGCTTACTAGCAAAGACTCGTTAGAAGTTTTGCGCGAATTTGAAAAGCTGCTAGATGAAAATTAAACAGTATGACATTTGGCTGGCAGACCTTAATCCAAGCAAAGGCACAGAACCTGGAAAGACACGACCAGTGGTTATTGTTCAAACAGATTTATTAAACGAAACTCATCTATCAACTTTAATCTGCCCGATTACCACAAATATTCAAGCAGAGGTTGAACTGTTACGCGTTCATTTAAAAAAGAATCAACTCGATAAATTAAGCGATATTCTCGTGGACCAAATACGTGCCATTGACAATAAAAGGCTAATTTCAAAGCTTGGACAATTAACTAAAGATCAACAAACAAAACTTAGAGATAATCTTAAAATTGTTCTTGATATTTAGTTTCCGACGCAAAATGCTTTAAACAAATATCTGTTTGAGATTCTGAATCAACTTCAAAATAAACATTTAAAAAAATTATAGTATATCTTTACGTTATATAAAATACATCATATAAACTTTTATGTTTTCGGAATTCATTCTTAATTTAAAAACAAAATTAACCTTTCCTCTTCCAGGAGAGGAGGCACAGTTTGAATTAGCTCACGCACAAAGAGAACGTATTATGGCAAATTCAGAAGAAGCCAATGCCTATCGCCCAAGTGCCGTGTTGGTTTGTATCTATCCAAACGCATATAACGAACCAACTATTTTATTATTAGAAAGACCTACTTATGATGGTCATCATAGTGGTCAAATTGGTTTTCCGGGAGGTAAAGCGGAACCAACAGATTTTAATTTAGAAGCAACTGCGTTACGCGAATTTATGGAAGAGACTGGATGCTTGGCAATACCTAATTTTATTGGGAATTTAACGCCTGTGTATATTCCTATTAGTAAATTTATGGTGCAACCATACATTGCTTACTTAACCGAAAAGCCAGAGTTTAAACCTGATGAACGGGAAGTATATCAATTGATAGAATTAAATATGAAGGATCTCTTAAATCCTGAACTTCTTAAAGAAACCACCGTAACACCCACGCCTACTTTAAGATTTAAAACACCTTATTTTGACGTCAACGAAAAAATCGTGTGGGGCGCAACTGCCATGATATTAAATGAATTGAAGGTTTTAATTTCAAAAGTAAATTGATTGTTAAAAAATAATGAATGCTTAATGTTGCTGTCTATATTTTTGATACCAATAAGCTCCACCAAGAGACACTAAAAAGAAAGTCAATAGTTTAGCAACTTCAGGAAATACTTCTTTAAATCCAAAGTTGCGTAAGAAGATGCCGTAAAAGGCTTCTAAGCCCCAATTTAATGGGGATATAACAGAAATTTGTTTCATCACTTCAGGCATCACAAACGTAGGAACCCACACGCCACCAATTGCTGCTAAAATAATAACGAATACCGCTCCAAATAACGAAGCTTGATCGTGCGATGTGGCAATGGTGCCAACTAATAACCCAAAGCCTGTTGCTGCTAAACCCGCTGAAAACGCTACTAAAACTAACACAGGTAAATTATCTCCGATATTTAATTGAGGTAATCCTAATAACGGTAAAATAAATAATCCTACACACAACATTAATGCAAATTGTATTAAGCTCACAAATACATACATCAACATTTTTCCTAAAATCACAATCATGTATGAGCCAGGCATAGTAAGCAATCTAAAGGCACTACCATCTTCACGTTCTTTAATAATATTTCCTGCTAAGGGAATGCAGATAAAAAACATAGCAAATAATGTCCATGCTGGCACGTTATGCTGTACCGAATTTGGAATAATTGTGGAGTTATTATAAGATGCGTACTCCTCCGTTAACCCAACTATAGGCGTTATTTCAAGCTTTGAAGGTTTTGCATCGGGGAAATTTTCTTTCATAGTTTCATTCAATGAATTGACCATACTTTGCATTTCTATTTGAGAAATAATACGTTCGATTGAATTACTAATCGTTGTTTTAAATGATTTTTTAGTGATAGGGTCAAAAAATAATTTCAAGCGAATCATAGACGTATCAATCTTTTCGGAAGACAATGTATCTCCGCTGAAACTGCTCATTAATTTATTAACTCTATCGGATGAACGTTGGCGTAATAAATCGCTTGTATGTTCTGGTATCACAATTCCTATAAAATAATGTCCTTTAGCAACTTCTTTTTTAGCATCATCAACACTTAATTGTTTTTTTGTAATAACAAAAAACTTAGAGTTGATCAACGATTTTTCTAACACTGTTGATAATGAATCATGATCATTGTCCACAATTAATAAAGGAACAGATGCTTCGTTTACCGAGCGAAATGTGGTATCTTGAATAAGTGTGATAATTAAAATTAAAACCGTAGGCATGATAAATGTGATAGCAAGTCCCGCCTTATCTCTCGTGATTACTTTAAACTCTTTGTATAAACTGTATAATAGTTTCATGTATATTTTTTAAACCGCTAGAACGCCAAAATTTCTCAGTGCCTCTGCGGTTAATCTCTATTTATCTCTAAACTTTAAGCCTGTTATTTTTAAATAAACTTCTTCAATACTTTGGCAATTATTTTCTATAATTAAATCTTTCGTCTTTCCCTGTGTTACAAGCGCTCCATCGTCAATAATAGCAATGCGATTACAAAACTCTTCGGCTTCATCCAAGTGATGCGAGGTGTATAAAATCGTCATGCCCTTCTCCGTATTTAATTTTTTAAGGTAATCTATAATTGCTTGCTTTGATTGAACATCAACGCCCACTGTGGGTTCATCTAAAATCAGTAATTGAGGATTGTGTAATAAGCCCGCTATTAAATTTACTCGGCGTTTCATTCCGCCTGAATAGGTTGAAATTTTTTGATGTGTATTTGATTCTAATCCTAAAAAAGACAAATTATATTTGATAGCTTCCTTTAAAGGCGCTGTTTTCAAACCATACATGTGCCCAAGAAATAATAAATTTTCCCAAGCAGTTAATTTTGGATATAATGCAATTTCTTGCGGAACCACACCAATAGCTTGTTTGCATTGATTGCTATGTGTTTTATGAGTTAATCCATTAATGTATATTTCGCCTTCAGTAGTTGAAAATAAGCCACACAACATAGATATCAACGTTGTTTTACCAGCGCCATTAGGCCCAAGCAAGCCAAACACATCGCCTTTATCAATCGTTAACGACAAGTGATTGATGGCGGCTCTGGGAGCATCTTTATATTTTTTAGTAACATCTTTAACCTCGACTAATATGCTCATACTATGCGTTTTCTTGTAAAAATATTTTCATTTCGCAAGTAGCGATTAGAGTATTATTGCAGTATGATTTAGCTTCTATGATTGAAACATTCATTACCTGTGTTTTAGTTACAACCTCCGTCAATAGCTCGTTTCCAACGGATGGCAATTCGTATATCATTAAATCTTTTATGTTTCCAATAAAACCAATAACAGGTTTCACATTGTTTTTCACAGCTTCGTACCCTGCCCTACTCGCGGCTGTTTGCGCCATGTTTTCCACAATACCTGATTCAGTTAATTTTCCATGACGAGTGAAGATGTGCTCCTTTGTAATATCAAAACCTGTAATAATAGTTGTGTCATCACTTTTATAGATGCGGGTAACAAGCACTATTGGCGGGCGTTGCGGAATGTATTGTAAAATACTATCTGAACTTACAATGGGATTATTTACAGCAAGCATTTGTATTACATTATGGGTTTACCTCAACCGTAAAAGGATTTACCATCAACTTAGCCGTTAACTTTTCTATTTTAGGATTCAGTTCATTGGCAAAAACAATGTGTTGACATTTAGGCAAACTCTGTATCAGCCTATCAACATTGCCTTGTTGAGCATCTTTAATTTGTGATTCAGCATCGTCTAAAATAAATAATTTAAGTTTATTCAAATTTAAACCATGCTTAAAATAAATATCCATTATACGTTGAGTGGTACCAATGATAACATCTGTTCCAACATAAATTTCCTCAAACTGTTTTTCAATTTTAATTCCTTCGATTGCACAAGCGTATCTCAAGCTAGTGTTTTTTCCTAAGGTTCTAAATTGATCTTTCATTGTTAAGGCTCTTTCGTGCGTTGCCACTATTATTAATGCTCTTGGAGCATCTTCAAATTCTTCTTTTAGTTTTTGAATAGTAGTAATAATAGCGGTTGTAGTTTTACCAATTCCATTTGGACCAATCCCAAACATATCTTGCCCTGCATTTAATTTTGACATAGATTTTTCTTGTAAAGGAAAAGGAGTTGTTAGTCCTGCTTCTATTAAAGCTGATGATAAGGGTTTTATTAATTTTTCAGTGAACATATTTTTTGTTTGCGAGTATAAAATGAGTTTATACTTTTTTGTGTTTTACTTTTTTGTGTGATTGATAAAAAAGTCTGTATCCATTTTCACCATCTACCATAATAATTTCAAATTTAAAATAACCTTTACGAACTCTTTTGTTTCCAGTACCACAAATTCCAATGAGTCTTGCATCTCGTTTCTTTTCATAAATTTTTCCATTGGCAGTTCCTATGGGCAAACCACCCATCATCGCTATTTCCTTACAGCCGCGAATAACAACAGAAGAATCTTTTTTTATTTTCACAAAACCTTCATTCCCTATAGAAACTGAATCAAGATCGTAACCAGTTTTATTAAATAATTCTATTTTTAAATGTTGTCCAAAACTCATTTGAGAAACACTTAATAAAAAAAAGAAAAACAGTAGAGTTTTCATACTAATAAATATTATTGAACGATTCCTAATTTTTTAGCAATTGCAGGTGGCAGTCCTTTTTTGTGAAGCATAATATTGGTTGTTTTATACAATACATAGCTTTCTGAAGCGTAGAAATAACCATCGCATTCATTTCTGGTTTTACCCCACGAATTTTTTACGACATAGTAAGGTGTTGCATTTTGATCTTTTACTAAACCTACAATATGCATCCCATGATCATCTTGTGTTTCGTAATTATCAAAAGCGAGTTGTCTGTTTTCCTGCGTGATTTTTAATTGAGGCTGAGGCGTTTTCATCGCTGTTTCTTTTTCAGCGTCAGTCTTTTCACTAAAAGGAGTTTCTGTTACAATAGCTAAACCATCTTTAAATCGAAAACTTTTTTCGCTAACATCTGATGCCCATGCAAAGCTATAGCCATTAGTTACGGCATATTGCATCACTTCTTGAAATTCGTTTAATGGTAAATTATACATCTGCTCAAAATTCCAATTATCAGGAACTTCCAAAACAAATTTTGAATAAAACGGATGGTGCGTAAACGAAGTAATAAATACATAATCATCTGGATTTATACCCGAAGCTTCTGCATAACTTTTCGGTGTATATTCTTTGCCTTTGTACATAAATTTTTCTGGCACCTTTCCTAAAAATGCATCACAAGCCGATTCTACAACTTGATGAACCGCTTGAAAATCAATCTTCGTATTTTTGTCATCTGCGGCGGCAGCAACAACACCCTTTAAGGTCGCTTCCAATAAAGAGTGATTATGAATGTCGTTAGGATTTTTCTTTCCTGTATAAACTTCTTCAGGTACCATACCATAATTTCGTATCACATTTAATACATCAGGGAAACCACCACCTTCTCCAAAATTTAATCGACCGTGCATACGTATGTAGTTATCAGCCTTTAAGGGGTATGCTTTGCGAGCCACATACATTTCCGATAAATTAAATTCTTTCCCTTTTCCCATACGCATCAATTCACTTTCAAAAAATGACAACGATGAAAATGCCCAACAAGTACTTGTTTGGTTTTGATTTTGAACAGCAGATGCATCAACACTTTTTACTACCGTAAATTTATAATCGCTCCCTTTCATATTCGTTAAAGGGCCTTGATATTGAGCTTGCACTTGCGCTTGTGAGTAGCTCATAGAACATACTGCAATAGCTATTAAAAAAAAGTGTTTCATGAGTTAGTGATTTATAAAATTGGTAAATAGATTTTTTCGGTTTATAAGATATGAATTAGCAAATCTTCAAATTAACTCATTATCAAATTAATTTGATTTAATATACTTTAATAAAAAAGACATTTCAAAGATAGTAAAAATGACGTACTGCACCATAAAATGACAGGTAAACGCCAATGCTTGTTCCTTATTAATCAACGAATACACAAATACCACAATCATACAAATGAGTAAACGAGCCATGCTAAGCGCTAATGTTTTAAATACAAACTCTTTCGACTGTTTATCACCCGCAGTTAATAATAAATTGGAACCAAGCGTTGTTAATGCAAAAAACAAAGTGGGTATCCAATAATGATTTGTGTTGAAATATTTTGTATTAATCTCACTAAGTCCATAAGATAAGATTAACGCTCCTATACATACAGATATTAATTGTATGTAATATTTTGTTTGAGATTGCATTACGGTTTTGGTTTTATAAAATCTTTAAGTACAATATACATCGCTAATCCAATAGATAGTAAACTTAAAATAATAGTGAAAATAGGAGTTTCGATGTTTTTAAAATGTTCGTCAAGCTTGTAGCCACCATAACAACCGCCACCAATAATTAATGCCATTTGAACAGCAAGTCCGCTATATTTAGCGTAATCGTTAAGCGGTTTTTGAGGTTCCTTGTTCGGATTGTTGGCTTCCATTAGAAATATTTTTTACCACAGCACCCATATTACAAGTACCCGTAAATGTAGCATTTGGTTCGATTGAAATTTTACCGGTAATAATATCCCCCATTAATTTAGAACTCGCTTTTAAAATTAATAACTCGTTAATTTCTACTTTTCCATGTATTTCGCCTGATATATCAGCATTTTGACAAGTTACATTGCCTTCAATTTTGCCAGTAGAGCCAACTACTAATTTACCATTGATCGTAATATTACCTTTCAACGTACCGTCAATCCTGACATCACCATTAGACGTCATATCTCCAATGATAGACGTGCCATTACCAATAAGATTAATAGACGCTGTGTCGTTAGCGGATTTATTTATTTTTTGAAACATGTGATTTATAATTTAGCGTTACGAATATACTAAAATTACTTCTCTAACTTATAGTGGTCTGTAAAAAAAGGTTTGTAGTAATTGGTTTGTTTTTTCTTATAGAGTTTCGGCAAATTATCAGCAGAAATAACCATTAAGGTAAACATTTCCAATTTTACTTTACCCGAAAAAATCGTTTTATCCTTACTGATATTATCCATATATGCCAGAGCTGCTTGCGCATTTTTAAATGTTTTAGCAATCGTAATTTGCTCCGCACTTCCAAATAAACTACTGGTTAAACTTAAATTTTCGGCGCTATAAAAGTTCGTATTAAAATCAGATAATGAAGACTTAAACGTACTTGCTATAGCTGGATCATCAGGAGATACAGCAATCATAAAATGAGGAGATTCTAAATCTAATGTAAATGTATCTGTTCTATTAACAACTCCTGCAGTTGCTTCACTCGGATGCTTCAAATTATATATTACTTCTAATAATTCTTGTGCTTTTTTAGCAGCCGGATCTTTTGGATAAAGTGCTTGTAATTCCTTTAACGACGATTCTAGCGAATCGATTCCTTTTAATTTTCCAATGGATAAAGCCTTGATAAAAGCGAACTTCCCGCCAAAATCATTTTTTCCAAATTTAGATTCTGATTCTTTACAACGATTATAAGCAGACGCATAATTTTGTTCAGAGTATATATTATAAGTTTCAGTATAATAAATTTCTACCTCTCCTTTTTGCGTACTTTTTTCAACAGCATAATTTGGATTTTTTATAATTTGAGCATACTCGCTATTAGGATAATCGTTTAATAATTTATTTTTATAATAATCTGCTTGTGATTTATTTTTAACGGATTCAAAGATGCGATATAATTGATAATACGTAGAAAGCTTGTATTTATGGTCATCGTAACGTTTATTTAATTCTTCGAACGTTGCAATTGCTTTTTTATTATTATTTAATTCCTCTTTGTATGTGCTACCTAAATTATAATACGCGTCAATAATCTTTATGTCTGATTTTTTTATTAACGAATCCCCAATTGGTAAATCTTGCAAATAAAAATCTTTTGGTTTTGTATTTTTAGGTTTTGCACCACCTTTAACCACTCCATCTTTTGTTTCTTTCTCAGTTGAATCAACTGGATTAGTTCCATAATCTACAACAAGTGCTTTTTGGCTTCTTCTCCAATTATCTTCTAACTTTCTGCTATTACCCCATTTTTTCGCAAAATCACCAATACCAAAAGCTAAGGTCGTTTGATTATAAAAATACCAATCCCCTTTTACACCATTTCCTAACTCTGGCAATCCATTATTTGGAATTGTATTATTATTAGGGGTTTGATTTTGATTTTTTGCATTCTCTAATTCTTCTTTCTTACGCTCTTCATCATCCTCTATCTTCTTCATCATCTTATCAATATATTTACTACGATCACTATCGCTCATTTTGGCAATACGTTGCAAACTATCTTCGCGTTGTATAATTCTAATATAACCCACTAACGTTGCAAGCGTTTGCTTACGTCTATTAATTGCATCATAATCTTTATACTC
>JANYGR010000542.1 GCA_025359355.1 Bacteroidota bacterium
TTACAGACAATTTATTTAGTTCTTTTAAAGCATTATCCGACAGGGTTAGTTAATAGTAAAGTTCTATTTTACGACAATCAAAAGAAAGAATTTATAGACAAGACATTTGACTTCAATCTCCACGCATTATACAACTTTGAAAATAGCAAGTTAAAACCGACAAATCTAAAAAGAGACTTTGAAATTACGATACCAGAAATTGAAACTACTGACTTTGACAAAGACGGAATTAATGATTTCAAATTTACTAGACTATTTCACAACGGAACGTTTAATGCAATTCAAACGACAATATTAACCGTTAAGAATTCTAAAATTGACACGCTCAATTTTGAGGAAAGTGTATTGAAATAAATTTAACCCGTTGTCGCAGATGTGCCTATTGTTTTACCATAGGTATTGGCTAAGTATGTTTTATCATTAATACCAAGAATATAAACCGAGATCCCCGTTTTATTTGCACTTATACCAATTTGATAAAACTCTCTGAATTTTCCATCAGCATAGTTGATGGTATGAAATCCATAGCCTATATTAGGGTTAGAAACAATTTTGTTTTCATCGTTTTTACCATCCAAGAACCATAACTTACAGGTTGGCATTACCGCCAAAATAACACGATGCAACTCTAACATATCGCTACGTTTGGGCTCAGGCTGACTGGCAATATATTCTTTTATTTGTTCTTGTATGTTCATGAAAATTAAAGCTTGTGTTTTTGCTGTCGTTAACGTGTTGATAACGATTTGATTTGAATCTCGCCATTGCGAGGAGCTATTCAGCGACGAAGCAATCTGGTACTTAATTATACTGTGTGTGTGATCGCTTCTCACGCTAAGGCGTGATCGCGATGACGAAACGCACATCTCGTCATTGCGAGGAGCTTTTCAGCGACGAAGCAATCTCGTCCTTAACTATACTTTGTGTCAAGACAAAGAAAATAAGAAACAATTCACTCCATATTATTTTCTTTTGTTTTAGATTGCTCTGACTTGAAGATACTCATTAACAAACCTCCCAATATTGAAAAATAAAGTGTGCTGTTATACGGGTTAGAGGATATAGCACAGGTACCACTTGAGCACCCAACAAAGTAATAATATAAGTACCCGGCTATACCTCCTATAATAACACCGATAACAATGAGTTTATTATTTAGAAACCATCTTTTCATAAGCTATACAAATTGCATTTCGTTTAACAATTTTGTAAAGGTGTTATTATAAAAATCAGATAATGGTGACATTTGTTACATTAGAATCTTGTAGTAACTATCCTGTATAGAAGTTTAATTTTCAAAAAAAGAAATAGTTTGTTGTATCACTGTATTGGCCTGTTCAGGATAATCAGCATCTATAAAAGGGTGCTTAATTCCAAAGGTATGATCAGCCCCTTCAATTACTAATAGTTGAGAATGTTTACAAGCCTTGTGCAGTTCTTCTGCATCATGCAATGAAACAGCGGTATCAGCGTTGCCATGAATAATTAAAAAAGGAATCTTTAATTTTTTGGATGCTTTTCCTATGTCTAAGCGATTTGTATGAGCTTGTATAGTTTCATAAAATTGGTAGTACAAAGGCATTTGTTGACCAGTTCGCATATTGAATGTATGAACAACACCTTGCTGTTTCCAAGCTTCAATCGTACTTGGTTTATTACGATTAATGAAATCACTTACGGCAGCCCAAGTTGCAATTTTTTTAACTCGGTTATCTTCTGCTGCTTTTAACACAACAATGCCACCACCTCTGCTATGTCCTATTAAACTTAACTTCTCCGTATCTACTTCTGTAGTAAGTGTATCGTTAGTTAATGCCCAATCAATAACCAATCCTAAATCATTTAATTCGATGATGTAATTATTATTACCAAATGCTTCTAAATCGTCAAATACCAAGGGGTTTTGAGTGGTCGTTCCATTATACGAGAAATTAAATTTTATAAATACAAAACCTGCGTCAACAAAAGTTTTAGCTACTGCATTAAAATGCCCCCAATCTTTAAAGCCTTTAAAACCATGGACAAAAATAACTACTGGTTTTGGTTTATGAGTTTGATTATAGAATACATCTAAGGTGATGGGCTTTTCTTTACTGCCATTTATAATGATGTTGGTTAAGCTTTTCATAAACTTAAAATTAAACATATTATTTGTAATTCCTTTTCTAAGAAATTAATATATCAGTGATTTTAATAAAGCTTCAATGATTTGATGAGATAAATCAATGCGATTGCTTTCGTGTTGAATAGTATTACATGTAATGCTACTTAAGCACCAGCATTCAATTTCAGTATTTAGACTTTCCTCATATCGATGCACGATATTCGTCACAATCATGCGTTTGATTATCATGGAGTAGAAGCCCTGATTCTATCTGAAATGAAGCGTTTTAAGGATAAATCTAAAT
>JANYGR010000033.1 GCA_025359355.1 Bacteroidota bacterium
CCCCACTATCCTTAGAGTTAAGCGAAGCGTCTCTAAGGATTTTTAAATAAGCGAGAGACTTTGTCTCGACCAATAATATTAATTTTAAGAGAATGGGTGTGGATGGATACAAAATAAGAGATCAGCAAGCTGTGCATTTTATAACCTTTGCAACTGTGCAATGGATTGATGTATTTACAAGAAGTGATTATGTAAATATTGTCGTTGATAGTCTTGCTTATTGCCAAAAAGAAAAAGGTTTATTAGTACATGCATATTGCATCATGCCAAACCATTTACATTTAATTATTTCAGCAGTAAATAATAATCTGTCAGACATAATAAGAGACTTCAAGAAATTTACTTCAGCCAAGATTTTAAAAGCTATTGAAGAAAATAGTAAAGAGAGCAGAAGAAACTGGATGCTATGGATATTTAAAAAAGCAGGTGAAAACAATGGACGTAATACAACTTATCAATTTTGGCAGCAGGATAACCACCCGATAGAGTGCAGTACACAACAGATACTAGCAACTCGAATGAATTATTTGCATGAGAACCCTGTGAGAGCGGGCTTTGTATGGAAAGCAGATGATTATAGGTATAGCAGTGCAATAGATTATTTTACCACAGGCAAAGGACTAATAAATATAACCCGATGAAAGTTTAAATTAGATGAGTAAATACTCATCTTTATTTTAAATCCGTAGAGACGCTGCGCTTAACTCTACGGATAGTCCTAGGTATTATTAAATTCTTAAATATTTTTGACAATTATGATGTCTACTTTTTAAAAGTTCATTATATATAAAAGGCTTTTACCAAGAAAATGTTATTTGGGCTTATGTTAAAGTCATATAAATTTTTAAAAGTTTTACTTTCAATAAAAAAAATTTTGAAAATTAACAGTTGGTGACCTAGTAATCTGATTAATTCTTCAAAAAACTACCACCAAGCTAACTCCAACCTGTACAGTGTATTTGTCGACTGTTGCGTAGTTGGCTACTATAAAAATTGATGGAAATAAAAATACTTCCTTTGCTTCTGGAGATAATAAAAGAATCCTTTTTTATTGCCAATTCTTTTTTTTTAAAATCTTTTAAAAAAGTGCGTACTTGGCTTTTTGGATCTGCAGGTGCGCTTTATGCAACAAAGGACAAGTTGATAAAGGATTTGGGTGATAATTCCTTTTTCTCACTGATAGGAAATAATGTATACTTTAAAATTATTTTTTTTGTTCTCATTATAATGTGTGTTATTTTTCTTTGGTTTCAAATCAAAATGTTTTTTATTACCGCCTGGAGAAAGTGGATTTTAATTAAAAGGGAAAGTGTATATGGTAATGCAATTATACAATTGAGCAAAGGCTACTCACAAATTCATTCAAATAGAAACAAAATTCTGACAGTTGATCAAGTAAAATCCATTTTAATTGATTTCTGTAATTGTATTCGAGAAATATATGAATTCAAAACTAAAGCAAAGTGCTCCGTGTCAATCAAAACTTTTATAGACCTAAAAGATGAAAATAATGGAATCAATTTTGATACGAGAGTAGTAAATTTATGTAGAGACAATAGCTGCAAAAAGCGTTACACTAATGAATATGAAACAACAGATCACACAATTGCCAATAATACCTGTTATCAAAAAATCATTAGTAAATTTTTTTCAGATCGACATGAGGAAATGTTCTTTTTGAGTAATGATTTACTTTCAATAGACGATTACGACAATTCTAGTTTTAATTTATTTCCTGATTTTACAGATGAAATTCGCAAAAACGGAGAATTAAGAAGAATGCATTGGCCCTTAAAATATAAAAGTGAAATTGTGGTTAGTTTATCTCCACTTGAAAAACAAGAAAGTTTAGGCTTTCCAATTTTAGGTTTTTTATGTGTAGACTGCGAACTGGAAAAGAAGGAAGTTTTCGATTCTAAATACGATGTTCCATTATTAAAAGGTGTTGCTGATGGTTTATACGATTTTATTAAACTCAATCTTTATTCAAAATAATATGGAAGAAATAATCCAAATTAAAAAAGGGGGCAAATCTTTGATACTAAGCGCTACTCAAGAGGCTGAAAATATTATTCTAACAAAAAAAGGTGATAAATCTGATAGCTTACAGAAACGCAAAATAATTATAGAGCCAATGAGTTTAGAAAAGTATAGAGAATTTATTGATGTCAAAATAGAAGAATCTTTTCAACAAAGGATATATAACATAATTAAGGCAAATCTTTGACTGCTTCCCCTACCCCACTAGCGCAGAGATGCAACCGCTCTGCCTTCGTTGGTGCCCACCCTTTAAATTATTAAATGCCGAGGCTTGATCTTCGACCAGCTAACGTATTTATAAAAAGTTTTTTAATAAAATATTACAAGGCAGAATTTACTGCCCCTCCTAGCGCAGACTCTAG
>JANYGR010000082.1 GCA_025359355.1 Bacteroidota bacterium
ATCATAACTTAATTGTGCGGTTGAGATTGGGTCGGTTGGTAATGGAGCAGGGTCGGTTGTTGGTGGAGTTGTGCTAGGATTGGCTAATCTTAGGGCTGCTGTTGATTTGATTTTTTTTTCGGCGCCATGTATTTTTGACACAAAAGCTTGCACATCATTAAAGGTTTGTTTGGGTTCGTTTAATTGCTGAACGCTTGCGTTAATGGATGTTACTAATTTTGAAATTGGCTCGAAGGCAATTTCTCTTAAATCTGTTTTGACTTTGTAGTTTGTTAGTTTATTAGCCCAAGCATCGTAATCGGTTTGACATTGGGAAATAAGTGATGTGACTGATGCGGTAGAGAGTAAGTTATTTGTAGGATTATAGGTTGCCCCTGACTGGATTAATAAATCATTAAATAATTTAAGGTTTGCAAGGTTTTTTGCGTGACCTGTTTCTGATTGAGATGCCATGATTTTTAGGTTTTAAATTGTTAGTTGAATTTATAACGTAAAAATATATGAAAGGCTACAGACTATTTTAAATGGGCTGTTAAGTGAAGTTAAATGGACTGTGAATAATTGTTAAGTAGTGGAGGTGTTTATTTAAATAAATTTTAAACAGGCTCTTTCAAATATTGTTTCATTTAAATAACTGCACAAATCCTTTTATCATTTCTTCTTTTGAGTTTAAGCAATCGGATTTAATTTTTAATACCCAAAAATACGTGCCTTCATTTATATCTGAGCTATTAGAAATTTTGCCATCCCAAAAAGCAAAAGGATTGTTTGTGTGATAAACTTGTAGACCCCACCTATTATAAATACTTAAATCATAATTATTCATAATGCTTAACATGGTATTAAAATCATGTTTGAAGTTTGTTAATGGAAAAAATGAATCATTTAATCCATCATTGTTTGGCGTAAACACATTTACTTTATCAAATTCATTAAACTTAAAATCCATTGAATACGGGACTTCAACTACTACTGAATTTTTACATCCTTTATTATCGGTAACGGTTAGAGTATAGAAGCCTGAGTTTAAATTTTCTAAATTATTTGCATTTATCCCGCTTTGTCCGCTAGACCAATTATAATTATATGGATATTCACCGCCTGAGCAAGACACTGAAATTTTTCCGTCATTTAATTTTTGACAACTAACAGAATCTATATTAATAGACAATATAGTTTTAGACGGATTAAAAACAGTGATTGAATCATCTTTTTTGTTTTTTGGACAGGAATTATCTTCGACTGAATAATAATAGGTCGCCCCAGCCAAAAGACCACTGACGGTATTAGTGTTTTGAGCTGGCATTGTACTCCAATTAATTGAGTATGGAGAAATACCTCCTGTAATAGAAAGTGTTGCTGTTCCTAATCCTCTACAACTATCAGGTTGAGTTATATTAGCTATAACATTAGGACAAGTAAGCTCGTTTAAAGAAAATGTATTTACGAAATTTTTTCCGCTCACATATACGTTTTTGTTTTGAATCATAATATCGTAAACGGTATTTGGCATAGCAATCGTTTTTAAAATATTTAGACCGCCATCTAATAATAAAATTTTATCATTATTGGAAACCAAAATTTGATCACAATTATTTGACGCAATACCACTCCAATACTTGTGAGTTTGATTGCCGTCAGGCGATGAAGCAATGTTTTTACTATTTAATAAAAGCCCAGTGTTAGTATTCCATTTTTTTACATCATAACCATCAGTTGTATATAACATCTTATCACTTATTGCTATTCCATTATAAGCAGGTGAGTAATCGGAATTAGGATCATAAAAAAAATTGGAATCATATTCCGCAGTATTATATCCGGTGGGCACTTGATAAATTGTGGAACTTAAATTAGAAATTGGTAGTTTAATTATTTTATTTATCCCAGCTACAATTTGATAACAAAAGCCATAATCATCTATGGCAATAGAAGCAATATCATTATGAGAACCAAGATAATTAATTGGATTTACTGTTGCTAATGTCGTATCTAAATAGGCTATTTGAAAAGGAGAGTCTCCGCCCCCACCTATGATTCCTTTATTTGTACAAGGGTCAAATGTTATACGCCACATTTCAACCGCAGTATTTATTCCAGGAAAACTTGCTAAAGATAAACCGAAAGGGTTAAGTTTTTTAATTTTTGCTCCAAATCCAAACAATCCCTGAACAATGTATGCATTTCCTGTGAATCTATCAATTGCGAAATCACCATACATATACGCGTAGTCACTAATGAACGGTAAGGTTGTCCATAATAATGTTCCAAATTTATCATATTTATTAATTGTATAATGATTAGAACCACCGTATATAAAAACATTACCATTATTGTCATAATCAATATCAAAAGCTCCATTATTACCTGTTAAATTTACAGCAGAAATAATCCATGGATCTATTATAATGGTTTCATTTTCTTTTTGATTTGGAATTTTAAATTGGATTATATTGTTATTTAAGATATAACTTGATGGAATGACCTTATTATTATTTTGAACAAACGAGTTTGGTGCATGATGAATAAATGTTTCGACTGGGCTATTAACGATTAAATCCCCTAGTTGATTTTTATGAATGTCCAATTTTTTAGAAAACACTAATTTGATGTCATCAACATTTGCTTGAGGATGTAGTATAAAACTGTATTTGATGCCTTCGGTATCTGGTTTAAACTCAAATAACAAATCAATGTAATTGTATAGGTTTTTGAAAGTAACCGTTTTGTAGGCTGATGCTTTAATATCGCCTTTTCCATTTTTAGAACTAAAGACATAGTAATTAGATACTTTTTCTCCTAATAGTATTTCAATATTTAAATTAGCATCTTTAAATTGAATAGTATCAATTATTTTTTCTCGTTCAATTTTAATGTTCTCTCGTTCTTTTTCTTCTCTGGCTGATTTTTCATCATCATTCTTTTTTGGATTTTTATATTTCCAAATAATGATTCCTTTATCACAAAGGAAATAGTGGATGCCCTGTGAACACGCTTCAAAAAATACTTTATAATCTGAATTATCAATTCCAAAATCACATTGCCCTTCGTTTTTAATGAAGTTTTTTTGCTCAAATGGATTTGTAACTGTCCAACCTCCAATAAAATTGTTTTGGCTTATACAAATTTGAGTTGATATAAAGATTAAAAACAAATAATAACGTATCATAAGATAAATTTACACTTATTTTTAGCAATCCGAACCTTTGTTTTAGGATCTCTCTGGCGATTAGCCTCACTTCCTATTTGAGTATACCTATTTCCAATCATATTCAATTACCCAATTTACTTTTTCTTTATAAAGTACACTCATTTTAATTGAGTTTAATAAAGCTGAATGTTGTAACAGCTTCATCTAACCGTGTTACATTGGATGGTGGTAATAGAGGAACGGAACCTAGCTAAAATAAATATAACCATACAACTATAATTGCCGCAGCATTACAAATCATTACTGTTCGGAACATGTTTAATCGTCAATGATATGGGCAATTTTGCTGGGGTCTCCACCAGATAAAATTACTATCTCTTTTAAAAGACTTTTTTGTAGTTCATTGCTAATTTTCATTTTTACAATTTTATACCCCGATAAATTATTTTTCTTTTTATATACAATGATGAGCATCGCTAGAATTAAAGTTATATAGACCATTACTTTGATCCCGTTTAAGTTTCTATTAAGTAAATGACTAAAATTTAATTCTTGTTTTATAAATTTAAAGAACACTTCTATTTCCCATCTTTTTCGATATAATTCAGCAATCTCATAAGCATTCAGTTCAAAATTATTCGTAACAAAGCAAATTTCTTCGTTTGAATTTTTGATATTCCCTCTTATAAATCTAAACGACACAGGAATTGGTTTCTTTGTGCTATGTTCAATAAAATTTACTTCAAGATCTTCTGTAAGTGAAACACTTGAAGGATTTTGAATTGTCTTGATAGTGTTACTTTTTAATATTTTATATGTAGCGTTAGTTTTAATTCGGGTTACAAATAGTATATTTTCCTTATTAAGGGTTGCAAAGGTATTCCTACTCTGCACTCCTCTGTCAAATGTTACTATACTTGATTTGTTATATCTATAATTATAAATCACTTCAGGAATAGTTAAATCTTCACATAGATATTTTTGACCAGTATATATTTTAAAATCGCATGGCAAGGAACCATGCATTCCTACAGTAAATTTAATTTGCTTCTTGTCTGTTTTACTTCCTATTTTCATTCCCCAATGAACAAGTTTTGAGGAAACAGCTACCATAGTAGTATCATATTTTTGAATAGCATTCTCCTCTTTTAATTCCGCATGAAATTTGTCAAATAGCGATTCAAATATTTTTTCGAAATACGCGGCATTAATACTGCTAATTCGATCGCTTAATGAATTATACTTTGCTTTAATCTTGTTTTTATTTGCAAGCAAAATAAATTCCGGTGAATTAAAGCATTCCTCCAGAACTCGTAAAGAGGGCTTTCCATACTCAAGCATTGAATAAAGAATTAACTTAAAAATAATTGAGCCATTAAGCTTTTTTACCTGATGGTCTACTTTTGTTTGAGCTGATAATATAGAGAGTTCATCATCAGAAATGTAACTGAGTATTGCTTCAAATTTCATCTTACAAAGATCGAATCAATCTGAAAGTGAATCTTTTAGCTCAACAAAGACTTATTAAAAGCTAATTGTTAAGGTTCCGAACACTAATGCTCCGATAGCTATCGGAATTTAATGCTACGGGTCATTACATATTTACATTTACTACGAAAGGATAGTCAATAGACTTCATTCCATTTACTTTATAGCTTTTTACCGTACACCCCATTTCTGAAGAACCTGTGAAATATTTTTTCTCATATGGAGCTAGTTCGATTTCAGATATTACGTATTGTTGATTTAAAATAGAAATATAAATTCTTGATTTTTTTGAAATTACGATATTTTTAAATGCGAAAGAATAGAGTGTTTTTTGAATGCAGATTTTTTTTCTAAAAATATTCTTTTGTATTGAATCTTTCCCAAGTGAAGGTTCAATAAATTTAAATTTTATTGAATCTACTGTCAATCTATCAATAATTGAAGAATTTTTATTAAATGATAATCTTATTGCTTCTTCTAATGCATTTGTCTCACAGGCCAATTTTTCCCGACCGCAAGAAAAAAGAAAAATAACACTAAAACTTATTAAAATTATTTTTGTCATATTACTATATATTAGATACTATTTTTCGTTAGATTGGTCGCATTGATAATCTTGCTCCTTAGCATTGCAAATATAGCTGGCAAAAAAACTTAAAATTCCTTTTTAGCAGCAATCAGTGTATTTTTTAATAATGAAGCAATTGTCATAGGCCCTACACCGCCTGGTACTGGTGTAATGTAAGATGCTTTTTGAGATACTTCGTCAAACTTCACATCGCCTACTAAT
>JANYGR010000084.1 GCA_025359355.1 Bacteroidota bacterium
TTGTTCATGTGCGCTAATTCGCTTTCTTCAGTAGCTACTATAATTTTACCACATAAATCGTGGGGGATTTTGTGTGTTTTTACAAAGTTCATTAATTCTCGACGTCCTTCTACACACTTAATCGCTTTATAAGAACCCGGTTTGTAATAAATACCTGAGTGGATTACGCCCGAGTTCTTATAAAGCGATTAAGTGTGTAGAAGGACGTCGAGAATTAATGAACTTTGTAAAAACACACAAAATCCCCCACGATTTATGTGGTAAAATTATAGTAGCTACTGAAGAAAGCGAATTAGCGCACATGAACAAAGTATATGCTAATGGTATAGCAAATGGTGTGGAAGGTATTGAAATAATAGATGCTAAACGTATCAGTGAAATTGAACCGCATTGCCAAGGTATTGCAGGTATTTGGGTGCCGTGCACTGGTATTATTGATTATACAGATGTAGCACGTAAGTATGTTGAATTAATTCATGCAAAAAATAATGGAAGCAAAGTATTAACCGAACATAAAGTCATTGATTTTATTAATAGAGGTGATAATACAGATGTGGTTACTGAAAAAGGAACGTTCAATTGTAAATACCTTATTTCATGCGCAGGCTTACAAGCTGATAGAATTACTAAAAAGGATCATGTAAAAACCGATTCTGCCATTGTTGGTTTTAGAGGTGATTATTACGACTTAACTGAAAAGGGTAGGGCGAAGGTAAAGAATTTGATTTACCCAGTTCCTAATCCTCAATTTCCTTTTTTAGGTGTGCATTTTACGCGCATGATTAAAGGTGGTGTAGAGTGTGGGCCAAATGCCGTGTTTGTATTTGATAGAGAAGGCTATAGTAAAACAGCTTTTAGTTTTAAAGATACCTTTGAAGCTTTTGGATTTAAAGGTACTTGGAGATTTTTTAAAAAACATTGGCGTTTTGGGTTAGATGAATACCGTGGTGCTTTTAGTAAAACATATTTTTTAAATCGTTTACGTAAACTCATTCCTGATTTACAAATGGATGATATAGAACCTGCTCGTTGCGGTATTAGAGCAATGGCTTTAGGACCAGAAGGTGATATGTTGGATGATTTTAAAATTGAATTTCAAGGTCATTCCATGCACGTGATCAATTCGCCGTCACCTGCCGCTACTGCTTCTTTAGCTTATGGTAATGAAATTGCGATACAAGCTAAAGCGTATTTCAAGTTAACGTAGTTTGATCCCCATTTTTTAGTGATATCCAACATATATCATTGTAAGAAAAAGCACTGATTTTATTTTCACTTTGGCTATGAATTTAATTACATTTAAACAGCCAATTTAAAATGAAAGCTAAAAAAAATAAAGGAAATAAATTTACTCAGTTTTGGAAACTACTTGGCCCTGGAGTAATCACAGGAGCTAGTGATGACGATCCTTCTGGAATTGCAACCTATTCTCAAGCAGGTGCGCAGTTTGGTCTTTCTACTTTATGGACAGCCTTATTCACTTTTCCTTTAATGGCAGCGGTTCAAGGAATGTGCGCGCGTATTGGTATTGTTACCACTCAAGGATTAACGGTTACTTTAAAACAACACTATTCTAAAACATTATTATATACAATGCTGGCATTTAGTTTTCCGGCAATTACATTAAACATTGGGGCAGATATACAGGGCATGGGAGCTGTGGCAAATATGTTAGTTCCAGCAATTCCAGTATCTGTGTTTTGTGTAGGTTTCACTGCTATTCTTATGTTTGTGATTATTAAATATCCTTATAAAAAAATCGCAAAAATTTTAAAATGGCTTTGCCTTTCCTTATTGCTATATATGGTAGTACCCTTTATGGTGAAACAAAATTGGAGCTTAATTGCACTGAACACTTTTATTCCAACACTCACATTTGATAAAGCTTTTTTTTCAATCATCGTTGCTATACTTGGGACTACGATATCACCGTATTTATTTTTTTGGCAAACAACCATGGAGGCAGAAGATATTGCTCATAGCAAACAAAAAAATATAATTAACAAAGAAGTTCTTGGTAACATGAAAACAGATGTCAACATTGGTATGTTTTTATCCAATTTAGTGATGTTCTTTATTATACTAACTGCGGGGAGTGTCTTGTTTCCCGCAGGGATAACACAGATAGATACGGTAGATCAGGCCGCTAAAGCCTTAGAGCCTTTAACAGGAAGATTTACGTATTTAATTTTTGCATTAGGTGTATTAGGAACAGGTTTATTAGCCATACCAGTTTTAGCAGGCTCACAATCTTATATGTTAGCGGAAACATTTGGTTGGGAAGCTGGGTTAGATAAAAAATTTACACAAGCCAAGCCTTTTTATGTTTCGATCATTATATCCTTATTAGTAGGATTATCACTTAATTTTTTTGGAATTAGTCCCATTAAAGCGTTGTTGTATTCGGCTATTTCTTACGGATTAACAGCACCTATTATGATTGCCATTATTTTGCACATTGGTAATAATAAAAAAATAATGAAGGAGCATACTAACTCTATGTTATCAAATGTATTGGGCTTTATTACATTAATATTGATGACTGCTGCCGCTGTGGGCTTAGTGTATTTTTTAGTTACAGCTTAATTGTTGTTTGTATTGACGATCGTTACAATAACTGTGAACATATTAATAGTAGTGCCGAAGTAACAAATACGAAAACTTAAAATTCCTTTTTAGCAGCAATCAGTGTATTTTTTAATAATGAAGCAATTGTCATAGGCCCTACACCGCCTGGTACTGGTGTAATGTAAGATGCTTTTTGAGATACTTCGTCAAACTTCACATCGCCTACTAAT
>JANYGR010000102.1 GCA_025359355.1 Bacteroidota bacterium
CCAACGTTGTTGTGCGGCACTCCACACTTCTAAGTCGTAGGTTAATGCAGAGCCAAAGCTCATATCGCCACCACATAACTTTAAAATACGGTATGGTAGTTCTAATTCAGTTAATAATTCGCACACGTACGCTAACATATTTTCTAACGTTTCATAAGATTTTTCGGGATGCGTAATTTGTACAATCTCTACTTTATCAAATTGGTGTAAGCGATTTAATCCTCTCACGTCTTTACCATAACTTCCTGCTTCCCTACGGAAACAAGGCGTGTAGCCACAGTTCTTTATTGGTAAGTCTGTTTCTTTTAGTAGAACATCTCTGTACATATTGGTGATAGGCACTTCAGCTGTTGGTATTAAGTACAAGTCATCAATTTGGCAATGGTACATTTGCCCTTCTTTATCAGGTAATTGCCCAGTACCATAGCCACTATCAGCATTTACTAAAATAGGAGGTTGCACTTCGTTGTATCCTTTAGAAGTTGCTTTATCTAAAAAATAATTAATCAATGCACGTTGCAATCGCGCGCCTTTCCCTTTATACACAGGGAATCCAGCGCCTGTTAATTTTACGCCTAATTCAAAATCAATTAAATCATATTTGGTTGTAAGTTCCCAATGCGGCACAGCACCAGCATATAATGTAGGAATAACACCATGTTGAGACACAGTGATGTTATCTTCAGGTGTTTTGCCAGTAGGCACTGTTACATGCGGCGTGTTTGGAACGGTTACTAAAATTGCGTGAATTTCCTTTTCTATATTATTTAAAGTTTCATCAAATATTTTTTCGTTCGTTTTTAATTCGGCAGTTTTTGCTTTTAAAATTTCGGCTTCTTCTTTTTTGCCAGCCTTCATCAGCTCACCAATTTGTTTAGCTAAGCCATTAGCCTCTGCTTTGGTATCGTCGGCTTGGCGCTGAGCAGCCTTGCGGTTATTATCTAATTCAATAATCGAATTAATAATACGCTCGGCATCTTTAAAATTTTTAATAGCAAGGCGTTTCAATACGTCTTCTTTATGGTCTCTGATATAAGCTAATTGCAGCATAAGATTTTTTTACGAGTTAAAAGTAATTATTTTTTTAATAAACATAAGGTTCATTTTTTGGGCGTGCCCCTGCAAAAGAGACGGCAGGGTCGGGCTGTCGCTCCAATCTTTGCTTCGTGCCTCAGCAAAGGATTTCCGCTTGCATCCCTCACGCAACCCTAAACAGAAAAAGCCCTTCAAACTAAATGAAGGGCTTTTAAAAATCCGTGTTTAGTTTAATTATGCTTGATTAGGAACAACAGATACATACGATCTGTCATCACGTTTCTTTTTAAACACAACTTTACCATCAACCAAAGCAAATAATGTATGATCTTTTCCGATACCTACATTTTCACTTGGGTTATGCTTAGTGCCACGTTGACGAACGATAATGTTACCTGCGATGCAAGCTTGTCCACCAAATATTTTAACGCCTAAACGTTTGCTATGCGATTCTCTACCATTGTTTGTCGAGCCCGCGCCTTTTTTATGTGCCATGTTCTTTTAATTTAATGCTTATTAATTATGCTTCTGTTTTTTTAGCTGCTGCTTTCTTTGCAGGTGCTTTTTTAGCCGCTGCTTTTTTAGCAGGAGCTTTCTTTTCTGCAACTGGAGCTGCTGCTACTTCTTTAGTAACAATTGATCTTAACGAGTAATTACGTTCAACTTTTTCAGCTTTTAATTCTTCTTTTAATGTTTCACCTTTTGGCAATACACCTTGGATTAATAACTGAGTTAAATGTTGACGGTGGTTATTCCATTTTTGGTAACCTTTACGACGTTTTTTCTTAAAGATGATAACTTTATCGCCTTTTAAGTGTTCGATTACGGTGGCTACAACTTTTGCGCCATCCACTGTCGGGCTTCCAATAGAAATTTTTCCAGCATTTTCAATTAAGAAAACTTTGTCAAATTCTACCTTTGTACCTTCGTTAGCATCTAGGCGGTGAACGTAGACTTTATTGCCTCGTTCCACTTTAAATTGTTGCCCTGCTATTTCTACAATTGCATACATGGTGTTAAATTTTAATTGTTAATAATTTTTTTTAAGGATGGCAAAGATACACTGTTTTTTGTATCCTGCAAAAGTTTTCAACATTATTTTAGGCCATTTGGCCTAGGCATCACTCTTTTTTAACAGAATTAATCAACCATATCCCCCCAATAATGACTAAAACAGCACTCATTTGAAAAAAATTAACAAGCTCATCGTCCAATAATCCCCAGCCAATAGCCACTACAGGAATCAAATAAGTACAACTGGCCGCAAAAACAGTCCCTGATAGTTTAATTAATTGATTATAAATTACGACTGAAATAGCTGTTCCAAAAATGGCCAATATACTAATATAACCAAGGGAGCTTAACCCGTATGGACTTTCAGTTGCGTGCTTAATAACATCTGTAAATCCAAATAAATAAATGGCTGCTATAGGCCCTATTAACGTAAACGCCCAAACAGTTGCTGTTATTGAGTTTAGATCATTTAAATAGGCTTTGATACCATTGACGCTTATGGCATAACAGAGGGTAGCAGCTACAACTAACAAACAATATTGGGTGTTTTGTGATTGCTCGTTACTATTGCCAAATACAATTAGTGCAACAGCTCCCATAAAGCCAATGATGACTCCTAAAAATTTAGGTTTGGTAATTTTTTGCTGAAAAAAGACAATTCCAAT
>JANYGR010000110.1 GCA_025359355.1 Bacteroidota bacterium
CATGACCCAGCAATCAAACTCTTTCAACTTGCAACATAAGTAGTTAACCTAGCAGTAAAACTCTTTCAACTCGTGTAATATTTTTCTTATTTCACATACAAAACGCTTGAGTCAACAATCAAACTCTTTCAACTTGCAACATAAGTAGTTAACCTAGCAGTAAAACTCTTTCAACTCGTGTAATATTTGTTTAACCTCACATACAAAATGCTTGACCCAGCTATCAAACTCTTTCAACTCGTGTCATGAAAAGTTAAAATTGTTAAATTAATGATAAAAGAATTAAAAATTAGAATCTCTCTTACCTCTTAATTTTAGTATGATTATACTACACTATAATTTAATTTGGTATTAACCTATAAATACTAAATTTGTAGCCTAAAATTAAAATTATGTCAACAGCAGCAAACAAAGGTCCTATTTCTCAATTTATTGAAAAACACTATAAACATTTTAATGCAGCCGCATTGGTTGATGCTGCTAAAGGATACGAAACACATCTTACCGAAGGTGGCAAAATGATGGTTACACTTGGAGGTGCTATGAGTACAGCCGAGCTAGGTAAGTCATTAGCCGAAATGATTCGTCAAGGAAAAGTTGATATAATTTCTTGTACTGGTGCAAACTTAGAAGAAGATATTATGAATTTAGTGGCTCATAGTCATTACAAGCGTGTGCCTAATTACCGCGATTTATCGCCCCAAGACGAATGGGATTTATTAGAAAATCATTATAACCGTGTTACAGATACTTGTATTCCGGAGGAAGAAGCGTTCCGTCGTTTGCAAAAACATATTCATAAAATTTGGAAAGATGCTGATACAGCTGGAGAACGTTTCTTTCCACATGAATACATGTACAAAATTTTATTAAGCGGCGAGTTAAAACAATACTACGAAATAGATCCAAAAGATAGTTGGATGTTAGCAGCTGCTGAACGCAATTTACCAATCGTAGTACCAGGTTGGGAAGATAGTACTATGGGTAATATCTTTGCATCGTATGTAATTAAAGGCGAATTGAAAGCAAGCACCATGAAAAGCGGTATTGAATACATGACTTGGTTAGCAGCGTGGTATCCAAAAAATAGTGGTGGTAAAGGAGTTGGATTCTTTCAAATTGGTGGCGGTATAGCGGGCGATTTTCCTATTTGTGTTGTACCAATGTTGTATCAAGATATGGAAATGCATGATGTGCCTTTTTGGTCTTACTTCTGTCAAATTTCAGATAGCACAACGTCTTATGGCTCATATTCAGGAGCAGTGCCTAACGAAAAAATTACCTGGGGTAAATTAGATATCAATACACCTAAATTTATTGTAGAAAGTGATGCAACCATCGTAGCGCCATTAATTTTCTCGTGGGTATTAGGTTGGTAGTCACCAGGGACAGAAGGGATTAATTGACCAAAGAGATTGAAGGGACTTTAAGAGTAATATAAATAAGAGATAATAAATAAGTCAATAAACAATTAAATTATTTAATAATAAATATCCTCAGCGAATTCTGCAAATACTCAGTGTTCTCTGCGGTTTAAAAAATAAAAAAACATGAAAAGAATTATCACAATAGCTGCCATAGGTTTATTTTTAGTAATACTAATGGGATATGGTTGCAGTAAAAGAAATAGTTTTATTACGCTTAATGAAGGTGTAAAATCTCAATGGCATCAAGTGGAAAACCAATACCAACGCCGTATAGATTTAATTCCAAATATTGTAAAAACAGTGGAGGCTGAAGCCAATTTCGAGAAATCAACTTTAACTGCAGTTATTGATGCTCGTGCAAAAGCGACTCAGGTAACGATTGATCCTAATAATTTAACTACTGAAACTATTGAAAAATATAAGGAAGCGCAAGGACAATTATCATCTGCTTTAGGGCGTTTAATGATGATCACAGAAAATTATCCTGATTTAAAATCGAATCAAGCTTTTGGTGATTTACGCGTTGAGTTAGAAGGTTGCGAAAATCGTATTGCTCACGAGCGTGATAATTACAATAGAGCAGCTCAAGCATTTAATACTGAAATTAAATTAATTCCAGGTAGTTTATTTGCATGGGGCTTTAAAGATGCTACGTATTTCGAATCAGATAAAGGAGCAGAAAAAGCACCTCAAGTTGATATCAATATCAAATAAGGAGTCAACCGAAGATGCCTTTATTATCTAGCCTTAACAAATTGTTTAAAAAGAAATTGTTTTCTCCTTCTGAGGAAAAACGATTGATGGTAGCTATTAAATTAGCAGAACAAAAAACCTCAGGCGAGATAAGAGTTCATATCGAAAGTAAGCATGCGTTAGAACCTGTTAAGCGTGCACAAGAAGTGTTTAAAGTATTAAACATGCATCAAACAAAAGAGCGTAATGGTATTTTATTTTATTTGGCCATACATTCCAAACAGTTTGCTGTATGGGGAGATGAAGGCATTCATCAAAAGGTGAGTCAGGTATTTTGGGATGAAATTTCTGAAGCTTGTATCAGCAATTTTAAAAAGGATTTATTCATAGAAGGTTTAGAAGCTGCCATTACATTGTGTGGCGATAAATTAAAACTGCATTTCCCTTTACAAACAGACGATACAAATGAATTGTCGGATGAGATTTCGTATTAAAAAGTATGAGTAGTTAGATGTGATATTAAGTTTGAAAAACTAACAGTAAAATAATCGTGGTATTTATAAAAACTCATATTGTTTTATTTGTAGTCCTTGTTGTCGCACTAGCTATTATATTTATTATTTGGAAAATTAAAAAGAAAAGAAAGCGTGATGGATACATAGAACGTTTTATTCCAAAAAATAACTTTGAAAACAGAGCTGGATATATTTCTTATCAAAATGAGCTGCCTAATAAGACAAGTAGATTTAGCGATAGTCTTGATGAGCTTGGTATAATTGGAGAAATACTTAAAGGTATTTTAGGGTTGTTTAAAAGTGTAGGTGAAGTTTTTGAAGGATTTGGTGGCGGTGGTTCTGGAGGGTTTTGGTAATTAAAATTTAGATAAATTGAAACAAATTCTTACATATTTATTATTACTAATCACATTTGGTGTAATTGCTCAGGTGCCTGATAAACCAAATCCTCC
>JANYGR010000199.1 GCA_025359355.1 Bacteroidota bacterium
GTTGGAACGGGATGAAAAGATAGGTTATCTTCAATCCCAGCTTGCCATGTACAAACGGATGCAGTTTGGACAGAAGAGGGAGCGCTTTGAAGGCGACCCCAACCAGACTGCCCTGCCTTTTGAAGCAACTATGGACTAAGAGCTTCCCCTATAGATTTGATGCAGTAACTAAAACTAATGATGGAGATTTTTCACTATTGAGATATAATAAACCTTTAAGTACAATATATTCAATCATTACAAAAGTTGATACAAGCATTAATACATTATGGGAACAATCATATCCTCTTATTGCATCAAATTCATTATGCGAAACTAAAGATGGTAATTTTATAATTACAAATAAAGATTTTGGCAAAGTAAATATAAATGGTATTACATTATGGAACAGACGGTTTTTTGGACTAAATAATATTAATCCACCTTATAATATTTATAATGTTATTTCTACAAATGATGGAGGCTTCCTACTAACAGGATATTATGACGGAGATACTTTTTTAATAAAAACTGATTGTAATGGAAACACAGAATGGGACACAGGGTCTTGTTTATTACCAACGGAAGAAATAGTTTTAATTTTCCCTAATCCATTTAATGAATTCATAACGTTTCAAATACAAAATGTTAATTTAGATACCGACAAAGTGCAACTAAAAATAACGAATATATTAGGTCAAGTATTGTTTAATGAAGAGTATCTAAACCAAAATATATTTACTCTTAATACAACACAATTGTCTCAAGGAGTTTATTTATATTCAATTATAATAAACAATACTGTTTATAAATCAGGTAAAATAGTTAAACAATAATATTTTCTTATGGCGGTCCAAATAAAAAAAAATTATTTACACTCTCAAAAGAGAGCACTCGCTCTCTTTTTTTGTTCTTTCACAAACCCATTCAATTAATGTAATATCTAGTTGACCTAGCAATCAAACTCGTTTAACTAACAAAATAAGTCTTTGACCCAGCAATCAAACCCTTTCAAGTCGTGTAATATTTAGTTAACCTATCATACAAAGTGGCTGACCTTAGTGTAAAAGTCATTCAACTTGCAGTATAAATGGTTGACCTAGTTGTAAAACTCTTTCAACTCGTGTAATATTTGGTTGACCTATCATACAAAGTGGCTGACCTAGGTGTAAAAGCCTTTCAACTCGTGTCACGAAATGTTAAAATTGTTAAAAAGATTTGCATTACAACAAAAAAGTATTATAATAATATCTCCGCACAATTTCCAAGCACAATTGCAAAACACACAAAAGCCTTCGCATCACCAAATTTTGCAATAGAGCTTGTCCATTTTTCCTCTGCACAAGCCATTTTAAGAATGGCGAAAAAGGTGGTCGTTATCTTCGGTAGACAATTTTGTACAAGAAAAGCTAAAACAGTTGGGTTTTATAGTATCTTTAATAAACAAAGTGGTACTGTGTGGCACGCACTAATATATAACACACGCTTGGCAAAAAAACGGCTCGACCCAACCGCATTGAAAAGCCGTTTCTTCGCCAAGCGCGAAAACGTTATATGCAATAAGCGCAGCGACAAAAAACATTCAGCGAAAAAATGGACGCAACGAAATTCACATATCAAACTCTAGCGCAAAGACTTTTTAGCTGGTATGACAGTAAAATACTTGTTGAATGGGCAGTTAAATTATTGGAAAATGGCTTTGACACTGAAAGTTTAGAAATCTTAGCTGGCCTAGACAACGATGATACAGAAATACGTGAGAAATATTTTTGGAAAGCAATAACAGAATTGAATATTAACATTGAGAAACAGGAAATTGATTTAATCAATTTCTACGTAGACAATTTAGTTGAAGAGGTAATCACCAAACAAATATCGCCAAAATATGGACTTCAAATGATGTGTGAGGTAGCGTGTAAAACTGACTATGGTCCAAAATATATTCAATTCTATATGCTAGATGAAGACATTGACTATTTAGATTATAGTGGGCAAGCAATGACTACAGATGGTTTAACTAGAGAAAACGTAAAC
>JANYGR010000264.1 GCA_025359355.1 Bacteroidota bacterium
AAATATGATATTACAATGGCTGACTATGAAAAATTAGAAAAACAATTTAAAGCGTTTGAAGAGAAAATAAATAGTTAACCGCAAAGGCGCAGAGAAAAAAGAAAAAGGCAAAGAACAAGAGACAATAAGTAAGAGTTAATATGGAAACGAAATAAATAAAACCAATATAAAACAATAAAAAAATCTGCGAGTATCTGCGTAATCTGCGGGAAAATAAAGTTGCATGTTTAAAGGAAATAGGAAATATTACAGTGTATTAGCGTTAATTTTTATCGCTGTCATTACGCTGCAATACCTGCAACCAAAGCCTATTAACTGGTCGAGAACCTATTTCAAAAAAGATAAAATTCCATTTGGCTGTTATGCTATTTTTAATTTATTAGAAAACAATTTTGCAAAAAAAATCATTACCAATAAACAAACCTTATATAGCTTAAACGCTGAAACAACAGAATCGAACCAAACACTTATTTTAATTGACAACAACATTGAACTCTCTAAGTTGGACGTAAAGAGCTTATTTAGTTTTCTCAAAAAAGGAAATACAGTTTTAATATCCGCATCTAATTTTAGTAAAGCTCTCAAAGACACCTTTAACATTGACACTCAAGAGAATTGGATTACCAAAAGTACAAGCATCGACTCTTTATTAACCAAGCGAGCGTTTGAAATACAATACACACAACCAAAAAATAATTTATTAAAATCATACGTTTACCCTACAGTTGCTACCGAAAGTTATTTTACAAAATTTGATACCACCCTTTTTAAAGTAAGTTCTATTAACAAACAACACCAAGCCGTGCTTCTGGAGACCAGTATTGGCAGGGGAAAACTTGTACTGAGTTCCTTGCCAGATGTGTTTGGTAATTTATTTATTGTTAATCACACTAACCGTTTTTATGTTTATACTTTGCTAAGTAAAGTAAAAAACAATACTATTATTTGGGACGAAAATTATAAAACACATAACGTACAACAAAAAGGAATCTTTCAATTTATTTTTAATAACGATGCTTTATATATGGGATATTGCATTGCAATCATTGGTCTTTTGTTTTTTATGGTCTTTGAAATGAAGCGTAAACAAAGGTCTATACAGATTATCAAGCCTTTGCAAAACTCCACCTTAGAATTTGTAGATGTTATTAGCCACGTATATTTCAACTCCAAAAATCACAAGCACATTGCCGAAGAAAAAATTAATTATTTTTATTTTGACATCCGCAAGAAATTTTCGGTAAACACAAATGCTATTAACGATGAATTTTATCATACAATTCATCAATTGAGCGGTGTGGATTTAGAGGCTGTAAAAAAATTATTTTCCTATTGCGAAAACCTAAAATTGGCGCCTAGCTTGACCGAACAAGATTTACTTGAATTAAACAACAGAATTATTAATTTTAAACAAAAAAGTATAAGATAATGGAGAATTTTGAATCGCGAGTTGATTTAACTGAATTAACACAAAAAGTAGAAAAAATAAAAGCAGAGTTAGCGCTCTATCTAGTAGGACAGCATCAACTCGTTGATTATTTATTAATGTCGCTATTAGCTGATGGGCATGTATTGATAGAAGGCGTGCCTGGTGTAGCAAAAACATTAACCGCTAAATTATTAGCAAAAAGTATTCATGCCAATTTCAAGCGTATTCAATTTACGCCCGATCTTATGCCGAGTGATATAACAGGAACATCTATTTATAATTCCAAAACCAACGAATTTGAATTCAAAGCCGGGCCTTTGTTCACCAACATCGTATTAGCCGATGAAATAAACAGAGCTCCCGCCAAAACACAAGCCGCTTTATTTGAAGCCATGGAAGAGCGACAAATTACGGTTGACGGCAAAACCTATTTATTAGAATCTCCGTTTATGGTATTGGCTACACAAAATCCTATAGAACAAGAAGGCACATATCGCTTACCAGAAGCGCAACTTGATCGTTTTTTATTTAAGCTCGTTGTTAACTACCCAAGTTTAGAAGAAGAAACCACTATTTTGCAATTAGCGCACACCAATATCAATCAAACGGATTTATCAAAGGTTCAAGCCATTTTAAATAAAGAAGAAATTAAAGCTTTACGAAAAACTGTATCAAGTATTTTAGTAGAAGAACATTTATTCAAATACATTGCGCAAATTGTTGGAAGTACGCGTCACAATCCATCCTTATACTTAGGCGCTTCACCTCGTGCATCAATCGCTATTCTCAACGCAGCTAAAGCCTGTGCTTGTTTGCGAGGAAGAGACTTTGTGAGTCCCGACGACATCAAATATGTGTGCGCTCCTGTATTAAGACACCGTGTTGTATTAACACCTGAAAAAGAAATGGAAGGCGTTACCTGCGATACGGTGATTCAACAATTAGTTGATAAAATTGAAATTCCTAGGTAATTAGTCAATGTGGCAATTTGATGATTTGATGATTTGATGATTTGATAATGAATTCTAATCTTCATATTTTAAAACAAATAGTAAATACTATAAAAACAAAAGAAATTATACTGTATTCAAAACAATAACTATTTTTTAATCATTTAAAAACCCCTCCTTTGCAGGGGTTGAGGAGACTTCTTATTACTATACTAAAACACATATTCAGTTCTATCTTTTTCACCAAACGCTTATATCTAGCGTTAGGAATTACTGTTTGCGTTTTTATATTCGCATTTTCATTTGCATGGTTATATTTAGTGGGCTTAATTTGCTTGTGGTTATTGGTGTTTGCAACCATTGCAGATTTACTTTTTCTATTTGCCAACAAACATGGTATTCATGCACAACGAACTACAGCGTATCAAAAATTATCCAATGGCGATGATAATGATATTTTTTTACATGTAAAAAATAATTACTCCTTTGCTACAACCGTTGAAATCATTGATGAATTGCCAGAACAATTTCAATTCAGAAATTTTAAAATCAACAAACATTTTCCAGCTGGCGATGCTCAAAAAATAAAATACACATTACGTCCTGTGTCTCGTGGCGAATTTCATTTTGGAAATATTCTCGCTTTCGTTTGTTCTCCTTTAGGCTTAGCCAAACGTCGATTTATATTTGAGCAAACACACATGTTGCCGAGTTACCCGTCTTTCCTCAAACTACGGCAATATGAGTTATTAGCCATCAGTGATCGATTAGTAGATGTTGGTATTAAAAAATTACGCAAGATTGGACATAGCAGCGAATTTGATCACATTAAAGAATATGTGATTGGTAATGATATTAGAACTATTAATTGGAAGGCAACTGCTCGCAAAAACCAAGTGATGGTCAATCACTACAGAGATGAGCGTTCGCAACAAGTTTACTGTATAGTTGATATGGGGCGTATTATGAAAATGCCTTTCGAAGAACTAAGTTTATTAGATTATTCTATCAATGCATCATTAGTGCTTAGTCATATTAGTTATATTAAACACGACAAACCTGGGCTTATTACTTTTTCAAACACTATTCATCAAACCGTTACTGCTGATAGAAAAGGGACGCAGTTGTTTCGTTTGCAAGAAGCCTTATATAACGCTAACACTAATTTTGCGGAAAGTAATTATGAAGTATTACTAAATCATGTACGTACTAAAATTAATCAACGCAGTTTATTATTATTGTTTACTAATTTTGAAACCTTAAGTGGCTTGCGCCGACAACTCAAGTATATTAAGCAATTAGCCAAACATCATTTAGTAGTTGTTATTATATTTGAAAACACAGAGCTTCACGAGCTTCTTAATAAACAAGCAACAAATACCTCTGAAATTTACAATCAAACCATTGCTAAAAAATTTGATTATGAAAAAACACAAATCACTTATGAGCTCCAGAAGTTAGGTATACAGTGCGTTTATACTAAGCCACAACAACT
>JANYGR010000291.1 GCA_025359355.1 Bacteroidota bacterium
ATACGATAAAATTGAGGCAGCATATCCTCCAATTAATATTAAAGATTATAAATAAAAAATTAACTTCACCATATTTTAAATTATTATGATAAACAGAGTAGTAAAAAATGCAGAAGAAGCATTAGAAGGATTAACAGACAACATGACCTTAATGGTTGGTGGTTTTGGCTTATGCGGTATTCCCGAAAACAGTATTGCCGCACTTGTAAAAAAAGGCGTAAAAGGTTTAACTTGCATAAGTAATAATGCTGGTGTTGACAATTTTGGATTAGGATTATTATTACAAACGAAGCAAATTAAAAAAATGATTTCCTCCTATGTAGGCGAAAATGCTGAGTTTGAACGCCAAATGCTAAGTGGCGAATTAGAAGTGGAATTAGTCCCGCAAGGCACCTTAGCTACTCGTTGTATGATGGCGGGTTACGGTATTCCATTTTTTCCTACACCGGCAGGCGTTGGCACAGAAGTAGCCATTGGCAAAGAAACAAAGATGATTACCTTTAATGGCGAGACTAAAGAGTATTTAATTGAAAAAGCATTTGAAGCTGATTTTGCAATAGTAAAAGCTTGGAAAGGCGACACTGCCGGAAATTTAATTTTTAAAAGCACGGCACGTAATTTCAACCAACCAATGAGTATGGCGGGGAAAATCACAGTTGCAGAGGTTGAAGAATTAGTAGAAGTTGGAGAACTAAATCCGGATCATATTCATACACCAGGTATTTATGTGCATCGTATTTTTAAAGGCGAAAATTATGAAAAACGTATTGAACAGGTAACCGTAAGGAAAAAATAAATAACATTTATGAAAAAATTCAGCTTAGTAATATCAGCAATCGCATTTACATTACTTACCTCATGTTCAGGCCATGACGTTAAAAATAAAGGAGAACGAGTTTATGATATAAACATTTCAATGGAAAATAATGAATTTGTGAATATTGAATCTACTAGAAAAGAGTATAATGCTCATTCAGGAAATTGTTTTTCTTCGATAGATTCAATTACTCAATACGGTGCAGGATATGTTAAAAAAATTGATGATAGTTTAAAGGGTTATGATGTAGACATTTATTTATCTGCATTTATTAGAGAGACTGAACTTCCTTTAGATGGCGGAATTGCAGTATCCATATTTACCCCAACTGGTATTAAAGATTGGAAAGTAATTGTCCCTAAAAAAGCTGCTTTCAAACCCAATGAATGGTGTCAAATAATTGATACCATAAAATATAACCATCTTTTGTTAGAAAATCCTAATACAGAAATCAAAATATTTTCCGTAAAACAAAAAGGAAAAGATTTTTTAGATGTAGATGATATTAAAATTAAATATGTGTTTCATAAATAAAAAACGATCATGTTAGATAAAAACGGAATTGCAAAACGCATTGCTAGAGAAGTAAAGGATGGAATGTATGTGAATTTAGGAATTGGCATACCTACATTAGTAGCTAATTTTATTCCTGAAAATGTAAATGTTGTGTTACAATCAGAAAACGGCATATTGGGTATGGGTCCTTTTCCTTTTGAAGGTGAAGAAGATGCTGATTTAATTAATGCAGGAAAACAAACAGTTACTCTACTAAAAGGCTCATCAATTTTTGATAGTGCTATGAGTTTTGGTATGATTCGTTCACAAAAAGTAAACCTGACCATCTTAGGCGCAATGGAAGTAAGCGAATATGGAGATATTGCCAACTGGAAAATACCAGGAAAAATGGTAAAAGGTATGGGAGGCGCAATGGATTTAGTTGCTTCGGCAAAAAACATTATAGTTGCCATGCAACACGTAAATAAAGCAGGGGAATCAAAATTACTTCCTAAATGCGACTTACCGTTGACTGGTATTAGATGTGTAAAAAAAATAGTGACTGAATTAGCTGTTCTTGACATACTAAAAGAAGGAGGTTTTCGTTTATTAGAAAGAGCTCCAGGTGTAAGTGTAGAGGAAATTAAAAATGCAACAGCCGGGAAATTAATCATAGAGGGAGAAATACCTGAAATGGTGCTTTAAAAAACAAGGATTAAATTAATTAACACATTTAATAAAAGCCATCCTGTGCTAAAATAGATATGCAACAACCTTCCCCAATAAAGACATCTATTGTAGCATTACTATTTATTATTATTTTTTCTTATACAACTGCCGATTTTTGGCAAGCTTGGAAAAAAAATACTGGAACACCTTTTACATGGGATGTTGAGCTTTATTATTCTTACTTACCTGCGGCGTTTATTCATCATGACTTATCTTTCAAATACACAGATAAGCTGCCTATGCAGGTATTAGAAAATGGGAATAAAAATCCAAAGTATACTTGTGGTATGGCTATTATGTATGCTCCTTTTTTTCTTATTGGACACAAAATAGCCATTAACCAACATAGTCCTCTTGATGGTTTATCGGAGCCTTACGGCACCGCTATTCATTTTGGCAGTATATTTTATGTGATGCTTGGGTTGTTTTTTTTAAGAAAAATAGCTCTTAAATTTTATTCAGAAAATATTACTGCCTTACTATTGATTATTGCATATTTTGGGACCAACTTATTTAATTACACACTACGAGATGGGGAATATTCTCACGGATACTTATTTTGCTTGGTTTCTATATATACCTATCTCATTATCTCTTGGCATAAACAACCAAAATATTCTACTAGTGTTTTTATTGGCTTGTTAATCGGACTTATAACATTAATAAGACCTACAGACGGCCTATTTTTTATTGTCTTTGTTCTTTATGGTGTAAAGAATAAAATAGATTTGAAAGAAAAATTTAGCCTATTTATCGTTCACAAATGGAAATTAGCTACCATCTTTATTTGTGGCATTATCATGTTAATGCCACAAATTATTTTTTGGAAAATTTATACAGGTCATTATATTTTTTTCTCATATAATCAAGAAGGATTTTTCTTTACAGATCCGAAAATATGGGAAGTATTATTTAGTTATCGAAAAGGATTTTTTGTTTATACACCAATTATGATATTAAGTGTTTTGGGGTTTTTCTTTATGAAAAAGAGAATTCAAGAATTTCAATTTGGCATTATACTATTTTTTATACTTAATTTATACATAGTCTCTTCTTGGTGGTGTTGGTGGTATGGTGGTAGTTTTGGAATGAGGGCATTAATAGAAACATATCCTCTTATGTTACTTGCTATGGGAGCTTTTTTTCATCATGTTTTTTCATCTGTTTCCACGAGTAAAATTATTGATAATTTAAAAAAATATGGGGTAATTACATTTGTTATAATTTGCATTTGTTTAAATATGATTCAAACCTATGAATGTAAAGTTGGATTAATGCATTTTGACTCTATGAATAAAAAAACATATTGGCAAATATTTGATGAGTTTGATTATGAATCGCATGAAGATTATGATGATTACATCAAATCTTTATCAAAAATAGACTATGATAAAGCACAAAATGGTACTGATAGAGAAGATCATTAATTATAGATGTTAAATTACAAAAATTATAAATACTCAACCATTGCCTTTTACTTTATAGTATTACTTTCTATTTATTTTATTAAATGGGGAAATTCCGAACATCCATTTACAATGGATGTTGACCAATATTATTCTTATCTAGTAGCACAGTTTATTCATCACGATTTTTCATTTCATTTTACACATCATTATTGGTTAGTAGAAACGCCAACTCAACAGTATATCCCAAAAGTTACCATGGGTTTAGCCTTTTTATACCTTCCTTTTTTTACTGTAGGAAATTTCATTGCACATATTTGTAATTATGAAGCGTCAGGTTATAGCGCTCCTTATTATTGGAGTATACATATTGGATCAATTATATATGTGTTAATTGGGTTATGCTATTGTAAAAAATCTTTACTATTATTTTTCAACGAATGGATCGTAGCCTTAAGTCTTTTATTTGTTATAATTGGAACAAATCTGTTTTTTTACACATACAAAGAAAGTGAAATGCCTCACAGTTATTTATTTTTTTTATTTTCTGTGTTTATTTATCATGTATTAAAATGGAGGGAATCATCTAAAATTAAGCATGTATACTATTTTTCTTTTATTGCCGGATTAGTAACACTTATAAGGCCAACAGAAATACTTATTTTACTTTTCCCTTTATTAATTTATGTGAGTAATTTTTCAGAATTAAAAACAAGACTCATTGAAATCAAAAACTTGAAATGGAAATTACTATTAGCTATATTCATATTTTTTATACCAATAATACCTCAATTAATTTTTTGGGAAATATATGCAGGGCAATTATTATTTTTCTCCTATGGTAGTCAAGAAGGCTTCTTTTTTGCCGATCCGAAGTTTTACAGTGTATTATTTGGATGGAGAAAAGGTTGGCTTATCTATACGCCAATTATGATTTTATCTATTATTGGTTTAATCTTAATGTTTTTTAAAAGAAAAGATTTGTTCTTTTCAGTGTTTATTTATTTTGCATTAAACCTATACTTAATTTGTTGCTGGTGGGA
>JANYGR010000338.1 GCA_025359355.1 Bacteroidota bacterium
AAATATCAAATTGCTCGTCACTATTATTTAGTAGGAGGTTACACATTCGAATTAGGAGAAGGTGGCAAACACGGTATCAATCCAAATGTAAAAGTAAAAACAGACGCTGCTTCTACGCAGTTAGATGTTAACTTAACATACATATATAACAGAGCGTTGTCAGTTGGTGTAACCTACCGTATGCAAGATGCAATCGCTCCAATGATTGGGTACAAATTTCCAATGGGTCTTCGTATTGGCTATTCTTATGATGTTACTTTATCTAAAATCAAAGGATATAGCTCAGGAACACACGAAATTTTATTAGGATTCTGCTTTAAACCAAAGAAAGAACCTAAAGTAACTACTTACCAAAATCCAAGATTTTTAGATTAATTGTAACCTTTTAAAAAAAAGTACGTTAAAGTCCCTTACAACTTATATTTTAAATTGTTAATAAAGTGTTAATAAGACAAAATGTAACTTATTAAAGAGTTAGGGATTATAAACAACAAGAACGCGACATAAGATTTATTCAAAATTTTATCTAGCAAAAAACTAAACAAACAGCACTATGAAAAAACTAATTTTGTTAGCTTCGTTTATTGCAATTGTTACAGGCTGTAACAAACGTGTCGGTGAGTTAATTGGAGTTCAAGGCAGAGAGAAATGGTTTCAACCAGATCCATTTGGTACAATGTACATTCCTATGGGATCTTATCACATGGGTCCTAGTGATGAAGAAGTTACTATGGCGCATACAGCTCACTCTAAAATGGTGTCTGTTCAAGCTTTCTATATTGATGATTCCGAAATCTCTAATAATGAATACCGTCAGTTTGTGTTTTGGGTTCGTGACTCAATTGCAAGAAAATTATTAGCTAATGGTGGTGGTCCGGATGCTGAAGAGTTTAAAATAGAGCAACCTGATTATTTAGCAATGCATCCTATTTATACAGGTGATAATAATTTACAAGATCCTTACATTAATTGGGATTCTAAAATTAAATGGGATAGCGATAATGAAGATTACCGTTTAGATTTACAACCAATGTATTTACCAGAAGGAGAGCGTTTTTACAATCGTAAAGAAATTGATTCTCGTAAATTAAATTATGAATACTATAGAATTGATATTCGTTTAGCTGCGGCTAAATCAAATCGTTTCATTCCACAAAAATCTCCAGATATTCAAGATGCTGCTCACGAATACAAAAAAGCAGATTATATCAATGGTGTTAACTTAAGTGATGGTGTTAATGGCGTACCGGGCACACCTTCAACTCCTGTTGGAGATCCAGGAAAAGACCCAAAAACGTTAGGTACATATAATGTATCTGATCAAGTAGCTGTTGGACAAGGTAATTATGTTCCTCGTGAGCGCAAGGGTGTTGATCGTTCAGTATTTATTTTAAAAGATGTTATTAATGTTTATCCTGATACATTAGCTTGGGTTCATGATTTTACATATTCTTTCAATGAACCTATGACTAACATGTATTTTTGGCATCCAGCTTATGATGATTATCCTGTAGTTGGTGTTACATGGAAACAAGCTCGTGCATTTAGTATTTGGCGTTCAAACTTATTAAATAATTATTTAATAGGAACTGATCAATCAATCGTTAATGATTTCCGTTTACCAACTGAATCTGAGTGGGAGTATGCTGCTCGTGGTGGAAATGATTTATCTCCATATCCTTGGGGCGGTCCATACATTCGTAACGCAAGAGGTTGTTTTTTAGGTAACTTTAAACCTTTACGTGGTTCTTATATTGATGATGGTGGTTTCCATTCTTTATATGTATATGCTTATAATCCTAATGATTATGGTTTATATTGTATGGCTGGTAACGTGGCTGAATGGACAAGTAATGCATTTGATGAATCAGCTTATGATTTTGCGCATGACTTAAATCCTGATTATGTATACGAAGCTCAAGATAAGGAAGCAAACGTATTAAAACGTAAAGTTATTCGTGGAGGTTCTTGGAAAGATGTAGGTTATTACTTACAAGTAAGTTCTAGAACTTACGAATACCAAGATACAGCAAAATGTTACATTGGTTTCCGTAACGTTATGACTTATTTAGGACGTGATAAAAATGATGAATTTTAATCGTTCACCTTCTAAATTATTATTACCCGTATAAAAATAAACACAAACAAAAAATAAACACAATCAATTAACTAAACAAAAAATCACTAACTAAACAACCTAAAATCATGAGTAAACTACCTAAAATTACCGGAGCGAAAAAAATGTTACACTTAGCTTCTTGTTTTGGCGCATCTATTGTTATTGTTGGCGCACTATTTAAAATTCAACACTGGCCAGGTTCAGATATCGCGATTATTGCGGGTTTAGGAACTGAAGCGATTTTGTTTATTATGTTTGGATTAGATATTCCTCATGAAGAATATGATTGGACTTTAGCTTATCCTGAATTAGGTGGGATGGGAAGTCATGAAGAAGAAGCTCATGGTGTTAGCGGATTACCTGTTTCAAATCAATTAGATACGATGTTAGCTGAAGCTAAAATCGGCCCTGAATTAATTGAAAGTTTAGGTACAGGAATGCGTTCATTAAGTGACAGTGCTTCTAAAATTGGAGACATCAGTAATGCTACAGTTGCAACAAATGAATATGTATCAAGTGTGCAAAGTGCTTCAAAAAATGTATCTCATTTAGCAGATACTTATAGTAAAGCGGCAGCTTCTATATCAAGTTTAGCTGAATCAAATGATGCTGGTCATTCAATTGGCGAATCATTAAATTCAGTTTCTAAAAACTTATCTGCTTTAAATGCAACTTATGAATTACAATTACAAGGTTCTAGAGGTCATTTAGATGCTACTGAGAAATTTTATGGTGGCTTATCTGATTTAATGAAAAACCTTCATGATTCAGTTGAAGATACTAAAAAATACCGTGCAGAAATGTCTACTTTATCAACTAATTTATCAGCCCTTAACAGTATTTATGGAAATATGTTAGGTGCAATGAATTATAATAAATAATCATCAGCCACTTAAAGATAAGTTGAACTGAGAATTATCTTGGTTCAACTTATTTAACAAACTAAACTTAAACTAAACTAAAAAAATATTATAGCACTATGGGAGGCGGTAAAGAAACACCAAGACAGAAGATGATCGGTATGATGTACCTTGTACTAACGGCACTTTTGGCGATGAACGTATCAAAACAAATTTTACACGGTTATGTTGCAGTGAACGAAAGTCTTGAGATAGCAAAAGAAAATATGCACGAAAACAATGAGCGTGTATTTAAGGCATTTGAAGATATGGCTGCTAATACTGCATCAGCAAAACCTTATTTAGAAAAAGCAATTTTAGCCCAAAAAGAAATTATAGAGACCTATAAATATATTGGATTAGTTAAAACTAAAGTAATTGCTCATACTGAGAAAAAAGACGAGAAAACTGCTGATACCATGCATTTAGAATTCATGGAAAAGACTGGTCAAATTGATAATTATGATGCTCCAAGTGGTTTTTTAATTGGTTCTGAAGCTGCTAAACCTAAAACTGGTGAATTTACAGCAAATGAATTAAAAATTAAATTAAAAGGCTTATATGATAAATTAATTGGGATTGTTGATGGCATGCAAAAAGATCCTAAAATTAAATTACCTCAGGATGATTATGATGCTTTAAAAAAGAAATTAAAATCTATTGAACCTGATGAAACGCCAATGATGGAAGGTAACGTAAAATTCGGATGGGAAGCTAAAAACTTTTACCATTTACCTGAAGCCGCTGTTGTAACTACCTTAAATAAAATGCAAGCTGATTTAAAAAACGTTGAAGCTGATATTTTACAAGTGTTCTCTGGAGCGAGTGGAAAATTAGCAATTAAATTTGATGCAATTAAAGCACGCGTTGTTGCACCATCTTCTTATATTCAAGCTGGTCAGCCATACGAAGCAGATATCTTTATTGCAGCCTCTTCTTCTAAATTAGGTGCAAATGATATGGAAATAATGATTGGAGTGGATTCAGCAGGAGCTGCTGCTGGCACAAAAGGTACAATTGTTCCATTAGTAGGTGGCGAAGGGAAATATTCTGTAGGTACTGGTGGCCAAGGTGAACAAACGTATAAAGGTGTTATTAAATACAAAAATCCTGATGGGACTTTCAAATACTATCCATTTGGAGGCACTTATATGGTGGCTGCTCCAGCTTTAGCAGTATCTGCCGAACAAATGAAAGTATTTTATGTGGGTGTTCCCAATCCTATCTTAGTTTCAGCTGCTGGTGTTTCTCCTACAGACTTACAAGTTACTGCTTCTGGTGGTGGCGCTCGATTAACTCCAAAAGGCGGAGGAAAATTTGAAGGTATATTTACAACCCCAGGAGAATGTACTATTTCAGCTTCTGCAAAAGGAAAGCCTCAAGGAAGTTCTAAATTTAAAGTAAAGCCTTTACCAAAACCAGAATTAAAATTAGCTGGTAGTTTTTCTCCTCAAACTTTAACAAAAGGGCAAGCTTCTCAAATTGCAGGTTTAGGTGCTGGAGCAAACGGATTTGAATTCCAAGCAAATTTTATTGTAATTGGATGGGAAGTTACAGCTAAGAATCAAGGTAAATTAGTGCAAAAAGAAGGTTCAGGAAATAATTTGGATGCTGATGCTCAGAGTTATTGCAGAAAAGCTGATGTTGGGTCAAAAGTATATATTGATGCTAAAGTAAAAGGACCAGATGGTAAAACTAATTCCGTTACTTGCGCATTTAAAATTACCAAATAGTACTGTACACTAAAAAAATAGAAACCATGAAAAATCTCAAAAGTCTAATATTTGTAGCAATTATAGCTTTTACAGCTATTAATATCCATGCTCAACCAGGGGTATTTCAACCAGGTGATTATAGAGATGGAATCTATGATAAAGAAAACTCTACTAACAGAAGATTCATTCCTTATACTCACCTTCGAGAAGCAGATGTTTCTTGGGAGAAGCGTGTTTGGCGTAGATTAGATATGCGAGAAAAACAAAATCAACAATTGTATTACCCTATCGAGCCTGTTGTTAGTCGTATTTCTTTTGCTCAGCTTTTAATTAAGTATATTTTAACTGGAGAAATAAAAGCGTTTAAAGATGAGGAGTTCTTAATTCCATTAGAACTATCCTCTGTTCGTAAAAGCATTGTATTGCAAGAAGATTCAGCTGATGTTGAAGAATTTGACAAAGACGGAAATCCATTTATGGTAAAAAAACCAGGGTTAACAGATTCTACATGGATTTTTGAAAATTTCACATCTTTAGAGTTAAAAGAAGATTGGTTTTTTGATAAACAAAAATCAGTATTAGAAGTACGAATATTATCAATGGGAGTTAATGTTTTGAAACCTAAAAAAGAAGATTTAGGTCCATTCAATTTATTTTGGGTATACTTCCCTGCTTGTCGTCCTTATTTTGCTAAACATGAAGTTTACAATGCTAAAAATGATGCTGAAAGAAGAACATTTGAAGACATCTTTTGGAAAAGACAATTTTCTAGTGTTGCATACAAAGAAACAAATGTATTTGATCGAGAAATTGAACGATACAGTAAAGGTATAGATGCGTTGTTAGAATCTGATCGTATCAAAAATGATATCTTTAGATGGGAACATGATTTATGGCATTTCTAAATATTATAATTAAACTTAAAAATCCTCTGAGTAATCAGGGGATTTTTTATTTATGAAACTTGCTAATATTATTCACAATTATATAAATGTGATATATTAAATAGCATAACAACTAAATTAAAACAAAGTAAAAAATTAGACATAAAAAAACTCCTATAAATAAAATATATAGGAATTAAATTCTAATCCGAAGTAAATCTTATTCTGCTAAAACAATTACTGAATTTTTAAGTACTTCTACCACACCACCTTTAACTGCAAATGAATGTGTGGTATTATTTTCTTCAACTAATTCAATAGTGCCACTTTTAAGAGTAGCAATCATTGCGGCATGATTATTTAATAATCCAAAAGAACCTTCAGATCCAGGAAATACAGCTGATTTCACCTGTCCTTCAAATACTTTTTTATCGGGTGTAATTATTTCTAATTTCATTTCTATTTAGATTAAAGATTAAAGATTAAAGATGGTTGTCTTAAATCTTTAATCTTGAGTCAATATTATTTAGAGTCAGCTAAAATTTTCTTACCTTTTTCAATAGCTTCTTCAATGTTACCTACTAAGTTAAATGCAGCTTCAGGATACTCATCAACTTTACCATCTAAAATCATATTAAATCCTTTGATCGTATCTTCGATTGGAACTAATACTCCTTTTAAACCTGTAAATTGCTCAGCTACGTGGAAAGGTTGAGATAAGAAACGTTGAACACGACGTGCGCGGTGAACTGTTAATTTATCTTCTTCGCTTAACTCATCCATACCTAAGATTGCGATGATATCTTGTAATTCTTTGTAACGTTGTAAAGTTAATTTAACACGTTGAGCACAGTTGTAATGAGCATCTCCAATTACTGTAGGTGTTAAGATACGAGAAGTAGAATCTAATGGATCTACGGCAGGATAAATACCTAGCTCTGCAATTTTACGACTTAATACAGTAGTTGCATCTAAGTGAGCAAATGTAGTTGCCGGAGCTGGATCGGTTAAGTCATCCGCAGGTACGTATACCGCTTGTACTGAAGTAATAGATCCTTTTTTAGTTGAAGTAATACGCTCTTGCATCGCTCCCATTTCTGAAGCTAATGTTGGTTGGTAACCTACCGCAGAAGGCATACGACCTAATAAGGCAGATACCTCAGCACCAGCTTGCGTAAAACGGAAGATATTATCAACGAAGAATAAGATATCACGACCTGGACCAGTACCATCTCCATCACGGAAATATTCTGCCATGGTTAATCCTGATAATGCTACACGAGCACGTGCTCCAGGAGGCTCATTCATTTGTCCGAAAACCAGTGTTGCTTTTGAATCTTCTAAAGCTTTTAAATCTACTTTAGTTAAATCCCAACCACCTTTTTCCATATCATGTTTAAAGGCATCACCGTATTTAATAACGTCTGATTCGATAAACTCACGTAATAAGTCATTTCCTTCACGAGTACGCTCTCCAACACCTGCAAATACTGATAAACCAGCATAAGCTTTAGCGATGTTGTTTACCAACTCCATGATTAATACTGTTTTACCAACACCTGCACCACCAAACAAACCAATTTTACCACCTTTTGAATATGGCTCAATTAAATCGATTACTTTAATACCTGTAAATAATACTTCTGATGAAGTAGATAAATCTTCGAAACGAGGAGCAGGGCGGTGAATAGATACACCATCATCTTTTTTCATGGTATTGATACCATCAATAGCATCACCTACTACGTTAAATAAACGACCTTTTACTTTATCGCCAATTGGCATTTTAATAGCAGATCCTGTCATTTTCACTTCCATACCACGGCATAAACCATCAGTACTATCCATGGCAATGGTACGAACCATATCTTCACCTATATGTTTTTGAACTTCTAAAATTAAAGGTGTTCCGCCTACGCGAACAATCTCTAATGCATCCAAAATACTAGGAAGTGTTCCTCCGTTTAAATCAAAACTAACGTCCACTACGGGACCAATAACTTGAGCAATTTTACCAACTTGGTTAGACATGTTAAATGTGTTTTTTAAATTCGGGGCAAATGTAGTATTTTATTATTAAAAACCGCAACGTTAGCTCATCATTTTTAATATGAAAGTTGAGAAAGTTTGAAGCCTGATATTAAGATGAGTATAGGTAATGTCCATTTATCTATGTAAAGGTAATGTCTGGAAATATTCAATAAACTGTGTCTGTTATAAATTTATATATTTGTATCGTTGAATAGGAATATAAACAGACCCTAATGGGGTGCAACCGCTTGATATACATTCAAACGACAAAATAATTGTAAAAGCATTTACATCCAGTAACAAAAATGTATCATAAAAAATTAATTTGCAATGGATACACAACTTACTGGTTAAATGCAGCGTGTGGGTATTGTATTATTCCAACAAAAATTTGTACAGACTATCAATATGTTGATGAAATTATTAATGGTTCAGGATTTAATAACGAAGTTTTTGATTTCTTCAATCTTTAATGATTACTCGGTTTATTATATATCTTTTCTTTTTATCATTGCAAGTTAATGGTATAGCGCAATCATTTTTTGGTTTTACTATTGATGAAAAATTTTCGATACAAAAAAACAGGCTAGGCGCTAGTGTATTTTGGCAAAGTAAAAAGAAAGGAAAATTTGGATTAAGTATTAATTATGATTATTCGTCATATAAATATCCGTCTGAAATTACTAGCCTAAATTATACGGGAACTGGATATATAGCTCAAAGACCAGAGTCTCCGCCATATTGGAAAGACTTAGGCACAAATACTATATCTAAAATTAATGGTGTTGATATAGAAGTGTTTAATAATTTGCGGTTACAAACATTTAAACATAGTAATTTAGATTTAAAAATATCGATAGGTTATAGTCAATTAATAGACACTTATACTACCCAATATTTTAGTGAAAAGAGAACAGGAAAGTTTGCGTTTGATGGATTGGTATGTAATATGTATTGTACTTACTTAATATGGTATAAAAGCATTGGTATAGAACCTTTAATTGGTTTCGCATATTACTATCCGTTTTTAGGAAAAAATTATTATTTATCATCAAATCCTTATGTAGGCACAGAATTAGAAGCAGGAATATCATTTTATTTTCAAAAAAACAAAAAAAGACAACAATAAAAAACCAACGTATGAAACAAATTATTGTAATTATTATAAGCATTTTAATAACTCAAAAAGTTAATAGTCAAACCATTATTGGTGTTAATGTTGATTTAGGAAATGGTAATGCCTTAGGAGCAACTGACCCATTTTATACGACACAAGCATTAGCTTGGGGAATAGGAGGAGATCTTTTATTAAATACGAATAAACGGTTTAATCCAAAATTAAATATTGGATTTCAGCAAAAAGGATACATCGAAAATTTTAAGGGAACGTATTATGGCTATCCGTATCCTATTTATATTGGTAACGAATTAATAATTACTAATGTTACTCAAAATTGTTTACACCTAGATTTAGGTTTAAGATTTAATATTTTAAATAAGAAAAATAAATTATTTATTGATGCAAGTATGTGTAACAATATAGTTTTATCAACGCACAATAGCCGTAAAGCCAATAATATTCTTCCTGCAAAAGAATTTAATTCATCGTTGACTACTCCCTATTACGTGAGTGCTAATATAGGATTAGGATTTAATTTTAATTCTGTTTTTTCGATAACTATTTTTACTAACCCTGCAATAACTGAAGTTAGCGATACATATTACTCGAAGCGTATTAATATGTTTGGTATTAACTTAAATTATTACCTTCCTATACTTGGAAATAAAAAAGTAAAGACAGCGGTAATTAAGACACCTTAGTACTGGTATTACTGGTTAAATGTAGCGTGTGAGTATTGTATTATACCAATTGAAAGTAGCTGTTTTACTTGGAACTTAATTATCTACTTTAATGTGTTAATCTGTCGGTAAGTATTGTCTTTAAATAATAGCGCTATTATAAAAATAAATAATATACATGGAATGGTAATCCACCAGGCTTCAAAATTATTTTTAGATGACAATAGCAAAGTGCCTATAGTTTGCGTATTTTGATCTAATCCCAATCCTAAAAAGCTCAATCCTGCTTCTGTTAAGATAACACTTGATAAACTTAAGGCACAAAGGGTAATTATAAAAGGCCAAAGATTTGGCAATAAGTGTTTAACCATTATGCGAATGTTAGAATAACCAAGCGCAATGCCAGCTTCTACGTATAAATTATTTTTTATACGCAAAGTTTCCGATCGGATAATTAAGGCCATATCTGAAAAATTTGTGATAGAAAGTAACGCTATTAAATTAAACATGGATGGCTTGATGATACTTAATACAAACACATATATTAATAAATTTGGGATGATATTGAATGACGAAATAATAAAAAATAATTTTCCAAAAAAATCAATTGTATAATTTTGTTTTAGTTTAAGTTTTTTTTCTAAATGTGGGATCATAAATTTATGACCTAAAAAAAATAAAACAAGCCATGTTATAAATAAAAAAATAGAGCTTAAGTTATTTAATAATGGTGTATACATAATATTGTAAAACAACACATAGCCGATATATAAAAATCCAAAATACACGAAAAATTTATTAAGTAGCGATGATTTTATTTTTTGATTAAACCACCCTAATATTACGCCAAAAAAAACACCAAAAAAACCTGAAATAATTACAGTAGAAACAGCGATTAAAATAGAATTTTTAATTCCATAACAATACATACTTAATACATCTCTCCCTACATTATCTGTACCCAACCAATGTACTTTATTGTTTTTTTTATTTTTAGCATAATCGTGCAATGGTGCTGCATAGTTGGTATTATCTAAGTCTAAATCTGATGGTAAATAATTGCACGTTGGGCTTATAACAAAATCATATTTTTTATTTTCATAATCTTGGGCTAAGCCATGAGATAAAAAGGGAAAACTCCAACCGCTTTGATTCTTACAAACTATTGGTTTATTGTTTACAAATACAGGTAATAAAATACAATAACATAAAAACAATAACACATAACGAGCTATTTTGTTTTTACAAAACTTACAAATACTATTTAAACAGCTTCTAAACATTGGTATTTAAAGTAATTCGTTTATCAATAAATACTATACAAATATCAGTTAACAAATAAATGGTTAACGTAAACAACGTTGATATAAAGATAAGCGCCGCTAAAAGGGTATAATCGTAATTTAAAATAGCGTGTATGGTTTGAAAACCTAAACCTGGTATAGTAAAAAAGGTTTCGATAATAATAGAGCCAGCTACTAAATAAGGAAAGAGCAACCCAATAATTTGTATTATTGGTACTGTACAATTTTTTAAAATGTGTTTACGTAAAATGGTTTTATTCGATAATCCTTTGGCTATAGCCGTTCTCACATAATCATTTTCATATTCTTTATGAGCAAGGGCAGCAATGTATTGCGTTAAAAAAAGCGTGCTTACATAACAATAGCATATAATTGGTAAAATTAGATGTGGAATTAATTCCAAAAAAGTGGCGTCGGAATTTGATAATGAAAAAGACAAGCCCGATGATGGAAGTACATTAAAGAAATGTGCTGATGAAAAAAAAGTAACACATAAAATACATACACAAAAATTGGGAATGCTATACAGTAGTAAAATAAATTTTAAACTAATATCATACATTCTTTTATTTTTAAAACTTGCAATGTATAGCCCTAAAAGGATTGATACTACTAATGAAATGAGTATTGAAAATAAAGAAAATAAAAGACTCCACGTTAAATTTCGAACGATAATATTATTTACTGATTCGCCGTTGGTTATGGATTTCCCAAAAGAGCCTTGCAACAATCCTTCTTCCTTACCAAAACCAAAAAGCCAATAATGAAACTGATTTTCAGCATAAAGATGCGCCGCGGGTAAAAAATTTAGTTTGGATTCTTGTTCAATTAAAAGTATGGAACTTTTATGTATGAGTTCTAACAATAAATGTTTGTGTTTTGCATAACACGATGTATTTGTAGTATCAATAATTAGCAACTCATGATTCAGTCGCTTAAAATCTTGTGGATTTTTAAACTGATAAATAGCATTTACATTATTTAAAATCACTACGTTATTATCATCTTGCAACGCATCTCCAAATTTTTTAATTGAATGATAATAAGAAATAACACGAGTCCAGTTTTTAAATTGATATTGCAAGTTTTGAACAAACAACTGCTCTCTAGGATTATAAAAAGAAAAAACAGAATCATTAAAACACCATGGCTCTATACTCAAATAAAAAAGTGGCAAATTGGAATGGCTTAATTTTACATACTGTTCGACAATTTTATTTTTTTCGATAACCGAAATTTCTTTATTGTAAAATAGTGCATTTATTTTGTTTTGTATAGGGTTAATTTTTCCTTTAATAGAAATAAAAAAAACTACAAGGGTAATTACCAGAAGGGAGAAAAAGGATTTTAATACCTTTTTAAATACATAATGCTGAAAGCTACTCTTGTTTAATAAAGACATGATTACAAAAAAATTACTATTTCTTTTTTATTGTAAGTTTATTTAATAAAATAGCGGGATTTGAATTATTAAAAACTGGCTTATTGTATTTGTTACTACAAATAATTCTTCGAGTTTGTAAAAATAAAAACACATATGGTTGCTCTTCGTAAATAATTTTTTGCATTTTTTTTACTAAAAAAGAATGATCGTTCTCATCAAGAGTAACGTTAATAGAGTCGATTATTTGATCATATAATTTATTGCCAAATCCCACAAAATTACTTCCATTATTTGCCCATTCTGTACTTTTCCATATTTGAGAAAAATCATCTGGTGTATTTGCGCCTGTCCAAGCGGCAAGCATCATATCAAAATCATGATTAGATGCTTTATCGTAAAAGGTAGGTAAATCGTATGGTTTGGGAATTGCAATAATTCCAATTTTTTTATAACTATCGGCAATAATAGTAACCGCATCTTTATAAAAATCCGAAATAGTTAAATAATTTAATTCAAATTCAAAGTTCGTTTTTTTGCCGTTAATTATTTTATCTAATACATTGTCATGGTCAGTATCTTTCCAACCTGCTTGTGCTAACAATGTAGTAGCTTGTGCTAAATCGTATCCAATTAATTTTAAATCAGCATTAAAATCTTTTTTCATAGGCGCTATTGGTGATGTAATTCTTTTACTGGTGCTATTATTTAATATTTTATTTACATCATCAACAGGCGTTGCCAAAGCCATCGCTTTTCGAACAATAAAATTATCAAATAATTTAGAATGTGTAGTTCCGTTGGGCTTCATATTCATTCCTAAGTATGAATAATTATATGTATCAATAATATCTGAGTAATAATGCTTTTTGAAATTATCTTTTTCTCTCATTTTTACAAAGTATCTAAAATCAATGTTATTAGAAACGTCAAATTCGTTTTTTTCAATTTCGGCTACATAAGAATTAACCGATTTATTTAATCTAAAAACAAGTTGATCGGGAAAAGCACATTCAAAAAACTTGCTTGTATCTTTTGCCCAATGATTTTTCTTTTTTTCTAACCTTATAAATTGGTCTCTTTGCCAAGCTATTAATTTATAGGGGCCCGCACCATTAAAAAAATCAGGATTATAATTATAATCTTGTCCATTGAATTTATCCGACCACTGTTTCAATAATGAATATTTTGTTTCGCTAAATGATGGTGAGTCTAACTCGCTTAAAGTAATGTTTTTAAATACAGAAGTAGAGTCATAAAATTTTTCTTGTAAGATATTATAATCCGAAAAAACCCAAAGATTGATTACTTGTTTCTTTTTCACTTTAATTTTTAATTTAAAGTTTGATATCACCTCAACGCTTGTAATATTATCTAAAAACGGTTTAGCGTGTATATTGTTTGTAAGTTTTGATTTATTAACTTTAAATGTAAACAGCACATCATTAGCATTTACAACATCTCCATTATCCCACTTTATATCTTCCCTTAAATCAAATAAAAATTCATTTGTTTTTTCATCAAATATTGGAAGTGTTTTTGCCAACCAAGGCATCAATTCATTTTTATTAGGATTCCCAGTAAGTAAATAGACTTGTGAGTACAGAAATATCTCGCCTCTGAGCGAGGATAAGCCATTTGTTGGGTGCAGATTATCTGGCTCATTGATGATGTGGCTCATCACAATATTATCTTTTTTTTCATCATATTTTTTAGTTGACGAATTACAGCTTATAAAATATAAAGTAACAATTAATGGTGATATTTTGCAGATAATATTCATAGTGTCATTAAAATTATTTTGTTATTACTATTTTAGGCATCAGTCTTTCCAATGCAATAATATTTTTTAAATCATCAAAATTAGCTTGAGCTATAATTTTATTCCAATTTAAAATGGCTTCGTTACCTATTTTTTTATGCTCTGCTTTTATAACTTTCCCTTCCAATGAAAACAGTTTGATAATGGAATTAAAATCAACGAGATTTTCTTTTTTATTTTTAAAATAATATTTTAAACTATTAATTTTAGAATTTAATAATGTATATTCTTTTTGTTTAAACAAGATAATCAGTTCAAGTATTCTTGTAAGATACGAAACATTTTCTTTTATAGTTTTGTGTGATAGTTGATTAACACTTGCGCACAGCTTGTAAGCCTCTTTTAGAGTGCCGTTGGTAATTTCGGCAGATAAAAAATAAATTAAAATTTTTAATTCGACAATCGTGATGCTGCCTTCCTTTAGTTTTTTTAAATCTTTAAAATAACTTTCTCTTAATTTAATTATAGAATCTATTTCATTTTTAGCAAACAAATATTCAACCGTAACACTATAATACAATTGCATTTTGTGTTTTGCTTCTAAATCAGTAGTAGTGTTTATTGATTGAATAATTGAAATTAACTCATTTACTAAATCAAATTTTCTCATTTTTAGCGCTGTTAAAGCATAATTTGAAGTATAGATGATTTTATTAACTATGGATACAGTAAAATCTAGCGAAAACGCATCTTCATAAATATATTTGGTATATTTTAAAGCATCCAAATCGTTTTTAAGTTTTAATGCCTCAAATAGTTTAGCTTCATGTAAACTAATTCTTATCTGCTTTGGAGATTCTTTTTTTAAAACAATATTTTGTGTATCTAACAATGTTATATAATCCGAAAATTCATTCGTGTTATTATAATATTGGTATTCCAAAATTAAATTGTAAATAAACGTTCTATAATAAGTATTTGTGTGATTGGTAGCCTCTAATCCTTCATTAATAATGTTTTTTAAAGATTTAAAATAATCTTTACTAGTTCTTTTATTATAAAATTCTAATAAATTTAAACTTGGTATGGCATTAAATACATTGTATTTTTTTGCTAATTGTTTAGTTTCACTAATTTCTTTATGAGCTATACTCATTAAGTTTTTTCGTATTAATAAATGTATGCGAATTATTTTTTTATAAATAATTACTTCCTTATTATTTATGCTTGTATAATTATCCAAACATAATAAAATGTTGTTGAACAAGGTGTTTTTTAAAGGAGGTAATGTTTCTTTTTTTACTTTATTTCCTAAAATTTTGATGAGTCTCTCATTTGAGTATTCATCCATTTTATATAAAGCGTCTAACAAAACAAGCTGTTGGTTAGTAGCTTTATTACTTATGCCATTATGCCATTTTGTAAAATAGCGTTTTTCGCTTGGTGTTAATGATTTTACGAGGTTAAATAAATCCGTATGCGCCATAAAAAAAGTGTTACATAAATATAAGTAACACTTTTTAATTATAATAGAATTTCAAAAAATTATTCTTTAATTATCTTTTCAACAGCATTTGCACCATCTGAGTTTGTTATTCTCACATAATAAATTCCTTTTACAAAATCTCTAATATCAATAAAATCTATAGTATTAGCATTTGAAACTGTTTTTACAATTTGTCCTAGATTATTTAAAATTGCAATGTTTACAATATTAGTTTTTGATTTAATATTAATAATTCCATTAGTAGGATTTGGATACAACATCACTTCTTTTGAATTTAACAAGTCTTTTAGGCCAACAGTAGTTGAAACTAATATACCATTACTAGAAATTACTGAAGTGTATAAACCTGCGCCATTTAAGGCTTTTACGTTAAAATAATACGTTGAACCTATTGTTAAAGTTAAAGTATTATTAGTTACTGAAGAAAACGCGAAATTATCTGTCCAACCTAAAACATTAGTAGCCGTTGGGGTTGTTCCAATCGAATAAAAATAATTACTAATATCAGAGTGAGTATCAAAACAAATATCCCAATTAGCAGATAAGGTATTTAAACTTGTAGTAACAGCATCATCAATAGTTGCAGATAATCCATCTCTTATTGTTGCAATATTTGATGGCGGCGTCCAATCTACATTTAAATCTTGAGGGAAAATAGTAGAAATATTATTTGCTGAATCTTGACAAATAGAATATATCATTGCTGAATTTGTTGTAGCATTAGGATTTTGGTACCTAATGTCGCTTGCTGGGGAGCCAACTGTAACGCCTGGCGCAGAAGTTCTAGATCGATAAACGTGCAAGTCATTCACATTCATCGTTGCGTTGCCTGATCTAAATGAAATAACATTTCCAACTGATGTAATTGGCGCAACAATAGTATGTTGAAACAATAATATATTATTAGCATAGGCCCATACTTTATTTAAAATTCTGTCGTGTATAATTTTAACATCTAAATAGGTGTTTGGAGTCATTGTATAAGATTGGTCAACAATTGGTGTAGCAAAGGTGTTGCTATTAACTGCATATAATTGTATTTTTTGGTCGTCTAATCTAAACCATACAAAATAAGAATTGCCTCTATTGGTTGCATTTGCATCATCAGCAAAAAAATGGAAACCAGCTCTTCGTGTAGTACCCGTTCCGCCAATTTTTAAATTAAAATGATATAAATCTCTATTTGATATTGTTTGTGTTAATGCTGCGCTAATATTTGTATTACCATTAGTTTCATCAGATTGATATAAACTATTTGCTTGTATAGACCATACGCCAACAGTTGGCGTCCAAGCGCTTGAAATAGAAGATGTAAATTCATCCGTAAAAAAACCTCTTGCTGTATTAGCCGACCATTTAGTGCCATCAAAATCACTTACATTGTAAAATCCTTTTTGCACACCACTTCCACCAGCATTATCCACATCACTAATAGACGAAGTAAAGTTTGCATTAACCCATGTTGTTGGTGTTATTACTTGTGTGGTTGGCGCAATAGCATCAGATGGTGTGGGAGTAATAGTTCCATTAGAAGTATAATTAGCAGCAAAACCCGCAAGTGTGGTTGCACAATCCGATCTAAAATCTAATAATAAAGAATTACCAGTAGAAGTAATATTACCTGGTAAAGTTGCGCCAGTATATCTTCCAATTAATGGAGCGCTAGTATTTGCGCCATCATAGATATATAAATAATCCCACAAGTTTTCTAAGTTAAACAAAGTAAAATTTAAACTTATTGATGTTGCTCCTAATGGCTGTATTAATTGAACAAAACGTTCGTTATCAGAATAATTGGCTCCAGCTCCACCAGAATCATAAACGGTACCACTTGAAGCAGTTACGTTATTTATAACTGGAATGTTATTTATAAGTGTATAAAATTTATACCAATTCCAATAAGGTCCTGGGTCATCATGATTTTGACCAGGGAAGTGCTGATGTCCTTTAATACGTGGACAAGCGCCTAATGTGCAAATGCCACTACATGATGGTCCATTGTATGTTTTTAAAGGGCTAATACCATAGCCGCTGTTGCAGATATCTTTACATAATGCCGCAGAAGCATTGTACATTGCATTAGTATACCAAGTAGAAGAATTGTTATATCCCTCGTGCTCAATGCCAATACAATAAGCATTTTCTGAACCAACGTGCCAAGCTTTTTCAGATTCTAAAACCATTTGAGTAATTTGACCATCACTACTTCTAACAACATAATGAGCACTTACACTAGCTGCACAGTTTTGAAACCAAGAGATACAACCCGCATAACTTCCTTCTACATCATGAATAGTAACAGCAGTAACTGCAGTTCCACCTCTAAAGCTTGAGTTACAAGATGCTGCTGCATTCCAAAGTGCTAGCCCGTAATCAGACGATTGAGTTGATAGTGCATTCAAACTACCTTTATAAGCATGAGTTACAGTTCCTGCTTCACCAGTGCCTATTTCAACTCCTGTGTTTATTATTTTACCAGAACTTAAAACTTCATAATTACCAGGAAATATTTCAGAAATATTAATTGTATAACTTGGAAATTGATAGTCGTTTTGATATTGTGGTTGATTTAAAAACCAAAAAATTTGGTATAAATAAGAATCTAAGGCAAATTTATTTCCCAAGTTACCATCTAATGGAATTTGGCTTAATGCAATTAAAACAGAGGATTGATTTTTCGCATCTGAATTAATATTTTTTTGATTTTGCAATATGCAATATGCTTTAGCATACGCTAAAATAGAAGTTTGAACAGATGATTTAATTTGAGCTATAGAATAGCCACTTAGCATAGAAACTAACGTTAAATTTTCTCTATAATAATTTGCACCATCATCATACAAACCAAATAAAGTAGATGCTTTTGGCATGCCGGTGCAAGATTCTGATTGTGTACCATCTAAATTTTGAAAACGTGTTTCGCCAAATGCCACAGCTTCTAAAATACCCTTTGGTATTGAAGGATATTGCACATAGGCATTGTTAAACATGTTTTGATAAGGGTTTACGGGTGATGGGTCATAAGAATTAGCCATCATTTTTATCGAAATAAATGTGAGTAAAAATAAACTCATTACTGTTTTTGTAATTTGTATTTTCATGTATAGATTTTTTATTGTTTAACTATTTTAGTAGAGTATACTTGGTTTTTGGTTTGTATTATAATAAAATAAATTCCTAAATTTAATTGTTGTAAGTTGATGCTATTTTTAAAATTATTATTTTCACTTTCAAACACTAATTTTCCAGTTGCATCAAATAAATTAACATTTATTATTTCTTCTGTTGAAGATTCTAAAGTTAATTCGTTACTTACAGGATTTGGATACAATGTAAATGGAAAATCTATTTGTGTAATATTAGAAACAGTAGTAGCTATATCATACAATTGGCCATTAGACGAAATTGCTGTGCTTACCAAGCCTGCGCCATTGTTAGCTCTCACACTCACATAATAAGTAGCGCCAGAAACTAAACTAAGCGATGAGTTAGTTACAAAAGTATTTGTACCAACCGAAGTGTAATTTACAACATCTGTTAATCCTAAGCCTGTGCCTATAGCGTATTCATAATTTTGTATTCCACTATGGCTATCCATACTTGTTGTCCAATTGGCTTGAATGGTTGAGCCATTTAAAGTAACCGCTACATCTGCGCCTAAGCCATCATTTACGGCAACTGTGCTTGGTTGTGTGTAATCTATATTTACAAATTTATTTACGGTTGCAGAAATATTTGCTGCCGAATCGTTGGTTAAAGATTTAATTAAACATGATGGTGTGCTTGGATTTGGATTTTGAAACACGACATCATTAGTTGCCGCAGAGCCAACCGATATATTTGTAAAAGCAGCTCTTGAACGATATACTCTTAAATTATTAACAGAATAACTTGTGTTACCAGTTCTAAACGAAACATAATTTCCGGTTGTAATAGGAGACGATGAATCTGTATAACTGCCTATCAAATTATCATTCATATACACACGCATTAAACCATTTGTTCTATCGTACATCACTTTAATATCATACCACGTATTGGCATTTATTGTAACATTAGAAAACGTGGCAATTGGCACTGAGCCTAAAACATTTCCTACAGATTTGTAAATTACAACATCATTTAAATCTAATCTAAACCACGCCAAATAACTATCTCCACGATTTATTTGCGTATTATTACTACACATAAAATGTAAGCCCGCTCTTCTGTTAGTGCCAGTGCCTGTAATGTTTCCTTCCCAATGGTAGATATAACGGTTACTAAGCGTTTGTGTTACTGCCGCACTTAAAATAGAATTTGTATTTGCGTTATCTGTTTGTAATAAATTATTTGCTTGCACTGTCCAAACCCCAGCAGAATTAACCCATTTAGGATTTATGGCAGTACTATCAAAATCATCAAAAGCAAAACCTCTGTTACCATTTGCTTGCCAATTATATCCATTGTAATTAGCAGCTAAATAATATCCCTTCTCTATACCAGAACCCGAAACATTATCTGCATCAGCAAAGTTTGAAATAAAATTAGCTGTTTGATATGGGTTTGTATTCGATAACGTTATAGCAGTGTTTGGCGCTACCAAATCACAACCATTGCAAATATTAAGCTGAACTGGTGCGCTTTCGTTATTTAATTTATCTAAAGTAGTTACCACAAATTTGTAGGCTTGCACAGATGCAGGCAATACCACATTATCAATAAATTGCAAAGTATCTTTTGGCGAAATATATAATATGTTTTTTGCTGAATTAATATTTACATTCTCAGTTGGATCAAATTTATAAACAACAATTTTTTTAGCTAAATCTCCGTCACCGGCTGCTGTTGGCAAACTCCAAGTTAGTTTAACTTTTCCTGCCACAAAAGTATAAGTTAACGCTAATACAGGGTTAGGATTAACATTATCTAACCACGGCATGGTAGGCACTAAGGTTTTGTATTTGTTAGTATTTAAACGTAACGAATCGGCTAAAAATAAATTATTGTTTTTAATACTTGTGCTACTAAAATATATTTCGCCTTGCGTATTAGCATTTGCTCTATTCAAATTTATTTGATTTTTAATTTCATTTACTCCCCACATTCCCGAACCTGTGCCTACGTTGTATGAATTATTGCCCGAGTATAAATGCCTATTGTTGTTAGTGCATTGTGTACTCCACCAATTTAATAGAGCTGAATAATCTTGGCTTCCGCCTATTTTCCAATACAATTGTGGTGCTAAATAATCTACATTTCCGTTTTGTAACCATTGCAAGGGATCGCAATAAATTTCGCTATAAGCATCCATACCAACAATACCAGCAGGAACTCCGTTTTTATAAATTCCAAACGGACTAATACCAAATTTTACATAATTTTTTACAGATTTAATACTATCATGAACTTGATTTACTAGAGTGTTTACATTATCTCTGCGCCAATTATCCAAGCCAACTGCTGTATTAGGAAATCCTCTTGGTTCTGCTGCAAATGTAGCTGCGTCATTAAACGTATAACCTGCTTGTTTGTAAGGATAAAAATAATCATCAAAATGAATTCCATTTATATTGTATCGTCGTACAATATCCATTACTACCCTTGTAACATAATTACGTACTAGTAATTTACCTGGATCTAAAACTTTTAACGTATTATATGTAATGCACCAAGTTGGCTGTGTTACAGATATATGCATTCCATTTACAGAGCTAGTATTTACATTTGGTACTGCACGATACGGGTTAATCCACGCATGTACTTCCATTCCTAATTTTTGTGATTCGGAAATTACAAATGCAAAAGGGTCGTATGCAGGGCTTGGGCCAGTTCCTTGAGTGCCTGAAATAAAAGCTGTCCAAGGCTCTATAGTGCTTGTATAAACGGCATCACATGTTGGGCGTACTTGAAAAAATATAGTATTGATACCTGCGTTTGATAAATTTTGCAATGTAGTTACCATCTGGGCTTTTTGTGTTGCAACGCTTAAACCCGAAGTTGAAGGCCAATCCACGTTTTCAATTACGCTTATCCAAGCTCCACGTAGTTCTCGCTTAGGGTAAATTGTTTGAGATTGAGTATTTAAAAAAAATAAAATTAAAAATAGTGTATATATTTTTTTCATAATAGTATTATTTTTTTAAGGTTTAAACTACATGCTTTAATATTAGGGAATCTCTATTAATACCTTTCTCATCGTTAAACTTCAAAATTAAAAGCCTCACATACCCTATGTATGCTATATTTTTAATTTTTCGTTAGCCTAGATAAATGAATTAATATAAATTACTATTAGAATTAGAGCATTGTTTATGAACTTCAATATACAATTTAATTTTTAATAAACTTAATTGTAGCCAACTTATTTTCTTTATCAATCACTGTAATAAAATAAACACCATTTGTTAATGACTCTACCAATACGCTTGTATTGTTTAAATCAAAATTCCCATTCATTACTACTTTACCTATAGCATCAGTAATTTTATAAGATTGTAACTGATTATTTGATGTCATAAAATTTAAAACAGATGTAGTTGGATTAGGAAATAATAGTACCGAATTTTTAGAAACTTCATTTATACCAGTAGTTAAAGCATAAACTAAAACACCATCACTCGATACGGGATTGCTCCATAAACCCGCGCCATTTTTTGATTTCACAGAAACATAATATAGTTGATTTAGCGACAATGATAAGCCAGTAGCTGTAAAATTAGTAGTAACGCTTGTAGTAGTGTAAGCTTTAACATTAGTTGCTAAAGGAGTTGTGCCAATTGCATATTGGTATTCTACAATTCCACTATTTACATCTGTATGTGCATTCCAATTACTTGCGAGTTGTGTAAACGAATTTGTTGAATCAATATCAGCAGACAAACCATCTTTAACAACAGAAGAGTTAGGAATTGTAAAATCGATATTTATATTTTTAGTTGCAACTAATGAAATATTACCTGCCGAATCGGTACTTAAAGATTTAATCATACAAGCAGCAGCTAATGGGGTTTGATTTTCTATCCACACATCGTTAGTTAATGCTGCACCCACAGAAACCCCAGCAGTATTGGCTCTTGAACGGTAAACTTTTAAATTATTGATTTGATATTTAGAATTACCACTTCTAAATGAAATGTAGTTACCTGTTTGTATTGGCGTAGTATCTGTATAAGAACCAATTAATGTATTGTCTATATACACACGAATTAATCCTTTTACTCTATCATACATTACTTTAATGTCATACCAAGTGTTAGGCGTTATGCTTGTAGAATTAAACACAGCAACTGCCGAACCAAAGGTATTACCTGTAACTTTATAAATAGCTACATCACCTAAATCTGCGCGTAACCACACAAAATAATTATCGCCTCTATTGGTTTGTGTATTATTGCTACACATAAAATGCATGCCAGCTCTTCTGTTAGTGCCTGTTCCTCCTACATTGCCCAACCAGTGATAAACGTATCTATTACTTAATGTTTGATTAACAGCAGCTGTTAACATCGTATTAGAATTTGTTTCATCTGTTTGAACTAAATTATGATTTTGTATTGCCCATATACCCGCCGAACTTGTCCAATCAGGATGAATTAACGAATCAAAATTATCGCAATAAAATCCTTTGTTATAATTTGCTCTCCACTCTGTTCCATTATAGTTTAAAACACTGTAGTATCCTTTATCTACACCGCTTCCATTGGCATTATCTAAATCAGTAAAATTAGATGTAAAATTTGCTGTTTGAAATAAATTTGTATTTGCTAGTGCAATTGAAGAAGTTGGAGCAACTGCATCTGCAGGCGCAAACGGACCAGTATATCCATTGATATAATAAATTTCTCTTATCTCAATATCATTATTAAATATGATTGCATTTTCCAAATCGTTTTTATCATAATAAACATACTTACCTTCAGTTGGATCACATTGGCAATATCCACCGTATTGATATTGTCCGCTCCATTGTCCTGCTGGGTCGTTTGCAATATATTGCGTCCCATTAAATCCAACTAAAGTAATTACATGACCATAAGCGGTTAAATAACCACTAACGGTAACTGGTTTTCCTTGCGCTAATAAATTACGAAGATAGGTGACTCCTTTGCCATCGCCTTCTAACCAGCCAGTGCAACGCACATTTAAGTTTTGTGCAATAGCTACTTGATTAAAAATAGATGCCCAACCTGTAGCTGTTTTTGCAGTGTTGTAATTAAAATTATTGTAAATCCAATCTGGTGTTACAGAGTTATAACCATAATATTTTAAACACATTGCCATGGTAGTTATTTGGCAAGTGCCTCCCGGATTGTTTACATTATTATACTGATAAAAATATGGCACATTAGGAACTAAAGAGTTTTGTGCATTTGTGTAAAAGGAAATTGAAAGGATTAAAATTAATAGCTTTGTTTTCATAGGTTAGTATATTAATTGATTATGTATATATCAATATTAATACAATTGCAAGTCGATAGGCATTTAAAGATTTAAAAATATTAAGATTCTAATAATATGTTTTAATCATAAAAATCTTATACATATATAGTGGTATTATTTTTCTACAGTAGCTTCCTAAATAAATAAAACGAAGAGAAAGACTTTTAATTATCTCAAATTAACATTGAGTTGTAGAACCAAAATACTTTCTCTTATAGTAAATTTAGGATTGTTGCGAAAGTAAGCGATACAATTACTCGAAGCGTATTAATATGTTTGGTATTAACTTAAATTATTACCTTCCTATACTTGGAAATAAAAAAGTAAAGACAGCGGTAATTAACACACCATAGTATTGTTAAATTTACTTGATAGTATCCACTTATCTATTTTATTGATAAGTGCTATTTACAATTCAATTGCCATTTCCAGGCACTAAGCATCATATCATCTAAATTATACTTTGGAATCCAGTTTAGTTCTTGCTTAACAAAGTTATTATTGGCATAAATATTTATAACATCCCCAGCTCGACGAGGGCCTACTGAATAATTTAATTTTTGATTAGAAACCTTTTCAAACGAGTGAATTGCTTCGAATACACTTACGCCATTACCAGTCCCTAAATTGAAAATAGACGTTGCTTGTTTTTGTTTATTTTCAATCAGATAATTTAATGCTTTTACATGCGCGTCTGCAATATCGCTTACATGAATATAATCTCTGATACACGAACCATCGCGTGTATCATAATCGTCACCAAACACGGTAAGTGGAGGCAACATACCAGCAGCTGATTGAGTGATAAAGGGTACTAAATTATTAGGTTTATCTTTCGATAATTCTCCGTTAAGACCTGATAAATGGGCTCCTACGGGATTAAAATAACGCAACAACACAGACTTAAATGTATGTTCGCTTTTTGTGAAATTAATTAAAATTTCTTCGCCAATTTGTTTGGTATGAGCATAGGGCGATTCGGCTGGAGCAAAAGGAGTTTCTTCGGTAACTGGCAATTGATCAACGTTTCCATATACCGAACAAGAAGATGAAAAAATAAAATTTTGTGTATTTTTAAGTTTGCAAATTTTCAACATATTCACTAACGACTCTAAATTATTGTGATAATAGCTTAAAGGATTTAACACAGAATCGCCCACAGCTTTGAATGCTGCAAAATGAATAATGCCCGCTATTGGGTTTTTGACCGAACTGATTGCAAACTCAAGTGCTTCGAGATTACAAATATCAACGTTTAAATTACGAATGCGTTTGCCAGTAATGGCTTCAATTCTATCAAAAGTTTGAGGTGTAGAATTTGAAAAATTATCAATAGAAACAATGTCGTATGTTGTTTGATTAATGAGTTCGATAATGGTGTGTGAGCCTATATAGCCTGCGCCTCCTGTTACAATAATTGTTTGCATGAAAAAATGTTATTTGAAAATACGATTAAATATAATGAGTTTTTTTATATAAACTAATTACTCAATAATTATAGGCTTACTCGCTAGTACTTTATTTTTATCTACTAAATTAATGATGTATTCTCCTTTCGTTAAATCAGAAATAGTGATCAAATTTTCATTAGTAATATTTTGAATGTGTTTTATTAACTTGCCCTGTAAATCAATAATATCAATATAATGAGAAGAAGTGATTTTATAATTACTAAAATTAATGGTTATTTGATGCGATGCTGGATTAGGAAATATTTCCATTTCGATGTTCGATTTATTTTTTTCGTTTAATCCAATTAACACTGCACTTTTTCCATTTGCAAAAACATATTCGCCCAGCTTAAATGTATCAACCGTTAAGAAACCTGTTCTACTAGCACTTTTAAATTTTGTGTAACTATTCACTTCTTTCCAATCGTCGGCTACATTTTTACGGTATAATAAAATAAGACTATCTCCGTTAATGGCTGTTAAACAAGTGTCTAAGTAACTTATTCCTGATGTGTTTTTATTTCCATCATAATTGAATCGTAATTTACTAGCAAAACCGGAAGATAAAATGCCATCTATTTTCCAATAATGCTGTGTGTTTAATCTGAAATTATGGATGTTATTTTTTATAGGATCGGCTTTCGCTAAATTATGTTCTACTCTAATATAAGATGAATCGACGCCTTTATTAGAGACAATTAATAACGCTTTACCTAAGGAATAACTAATTGATGCAGTTGTTTTAATTGTTTTAAACTCCGAAGAAATGGCATCAGATATTTTTGAATCGACGTTCATTCCCGCAAATACAGGCAATATCGTTGTTTGCATCGTAAACGATTGTGTAGCGCCTGACATCACAATGTTTTTAATTTCTTTATTCCAAGCACCATTCATAAATGTAATTTCTAAAGGCACGTTAGAATATAATGTTGGCGCGCCATGTAATTTTTGTTTTACATAAACGGTTTGTGTATAAGGAGCAGAAGAGCCTGTTGTTTTTACCGAATCGATTGAAAAATGAGGCCATCCACCACTAAACACCCAGTTATTAAAAAAATCGGTTAAGTTTTGTCCAGAAGAAGTTTGTAATAAATTTCTAAACTCCAAGCTATTCATATTTTTATATGCTTTTTGTTGAAGCACATATTTTAAACCCGTAAAGAAAGCGGCATCTCCCATGTACGTTCGTAAAGTGTGCGCTACATCAGCTCCTTTTTTATAAACATGATCACCGTAAGTGTATTCAAAAGGAACTCCAGAGATTGCTCTAAATCCTTTTTCTTTAAGGTGAACGTATTTAATTAAATCATCATGAATTAATTTTACTTCAGCTAAATATTTTGTATAATTATATGTCCACTCTAAAAACATACGCTCGCTGTAGCTTGCCATACCTTCGTTTAACCACATATCTTCTTGAGTTTCACAGGTCATTAAATCGCCCCACCAATGATGGGATAACTCGTGCGCCATAATCTGAGACTCATAAGCAATACCAGTAGCCGCTTGAGGATAAGCTATATTGGTAACATGCTCCATTGCTCCACTACTAAAGGGAACTAAGCAATACCCTACTCTGTTCCAAACATAAGGTCCGTAATAATTTTCGTAACCTAAGATAGCATTTGGTAAGTGAACGAATCCATTTTTTAGTGCTGTGGTATCACTTGGGCGAGCTGCTAAAACTATTTGTAATGGTCCATTGGCGGCATTAATTGTCCAATTTACTTGAGTGTAATCGGCAACCGCTACAGATGCAATATAAGAAGGGATTTCTTTATTTAAAATCCATTGGCGCGTTCGTTTGTTTCCAACTTTTATATCACTGGTGAGTAATCCATTGCAATAGGCTCGTTTAGCAGTATCAGTGGTAATATTAAATTCATATTTTGATTTCTCAACAAAATTATCGAAGCATGGAAACCACACTTTGCCATAATTATGCGGCTTAGCGCCAAAGCCAACTCCTAAATTATAAGCGTAATTTCCACTAAACGAAAAACCACCCCAACCAGATGGGTCTCCTTGTGGCGTTCCATGATAATAAACGGTAACCTCGCTTGTATCAGTTGTATTTAAAGCTGTTGGTAAATTAATTTTTAAGAGTGTGTCGTTATAATTATACGTTAAAATAGTTGTGGTTTGTTTAATACTATCTATTTGTAGCTTCAATAAATCTAAACGTAATTTAGTTTGAGCGTTTATTTTAGGAGCAAAACGAACGACCGTATTTCCTTTAATTTTTTGATTTGTAAAGTCTGTAATATCCAGATTGATAGTATATTTCAAAATATCAATGGTGTCGCTACGCAAATTTTCGGGCGAATAATATATTGGAGTTGTACTAATACCAGACGTTTTAAGGCTTTGACAATTTATAATTTGACTATGCGTAAAGTTAGTCAATAATAGGAACGCAATAAAAAGTATAGAATAGCAAATTTTCATAGGGATAATTTTCATTAAAGTTAAATAAAATTACTTACTTAGTATAGTATTTTAGGAGTCATATATTGTCAGCAAGAAAATTCCAATTTCTTCGTTATGCTCGTCTTAAAAATGGTCATTTGCAGAAAGCAAACTCCCATTATTTAAGACTTCGCAAGCCTCGAACTTGAAATTTTCTTATCCGACAATACATTTTCTAACAAGCAATATATGATCTCTAACACTCAATAGTATTCTTAATTATGAATTTAATATCTAATAGAGACTTATTTGATTTAGTAAAATCACTTTCAAAATCTGAAAAACGATTTTTAAAACTACATGCCGTAGCTAGTAATGAAGATGCTAGTTTAATAAACTTATTTAACTCGATTGAATTAGCAACTGAATTTAAAGAAGATTTTTCGACAAAATCAGGCAAGCATAAAATAGAAACACACGAAGTCAAAAGTCAATTATCCGAAAGATTATACGATTTTATTTTAAAATGCTTGCGCTCTTTTTATGCAGAAAGTAGTGCATCTTTTTTGATTAAAGACGAAATCACTAATATCTTAAATCTATTTGACAAGGCTCAATACAAGCAATGTCGTAAAATTTTAAATAAGCAAAAACAAGAAGCGTATCGTTTTGAACGGTTTCATTCTATATTGGAATTAATTGGATTAGAAAAACTTTTGATTACAATTGAAATTCAATTTAATATTAAAAATAACACTATTGAAAATTTAGTAAAAGAAGAACAAGATGTTATCGAAAAAGCGAAAAATCTTGGCACTTATACTTTATTATTTTCTAAAATTAATTTAAATACTAGGCAAAAAAACAAAGCTAAAACACAACAAGATTTAGAGGTTATAAACTCTTATTTAAACTCACCACTTTTAAAAAACGACAAATCAGCCAAATCAACTAAGGCACTCATTATATTTCATCATTGTAGATCTATCTTGTTCTGCAGATGCCAGGATAATCAAAGCAGAGAAGCTGAATGTCAGTTTTTATTGCACTTAATGGACAAACAGCCTGAGTTTATTGAAGAAATGCCAAATCGCTATTTAACGACTCTCAATAATCTTATAAATATAGCATTCGAGGAACAAAAATATAAAACGTGCACTAAACTCATTAATCAATTACAAGAAAAATCAAGTCTTAAAGCATTCAGCGCTACAGATCTTCAATTAAAAATATTGACCTCTACATTAAATGCTCAACTTACGATTAATACTAATAGTGGGCGTTATAAAGAAGCTCAAGAAAATGTCACTGCTATTGAAAAAGGATTAAAAGAATTTAAAGGAAAAATTAATAAAGAAGAGGAGTTAATTTTTTATTACAATATAGCTATTATGAATACCTATTTTGGTAATTATACAAAAGCACAACATTACATATCATTAATATTAAATGAAGGCAACAACTTGCTTCGTGAGGATTTACAGTCATTTGCAAGGATCATAAACATTGGATTGCATTATGAGTTACGTAATTTTAAACAATTGGGTTACATTATATCTACGATCAAAAATTATTATGAAACACCTGTTTCATTTTTCAAAACAGAAAAATTAATTGTCGCTTATTTTGATCAACTTTCAAAAATTAAAGGAACAGAAAAAGATATATTTTTAAGTTTTAGAAAAGATTTAGAAAAAATAATGGAAGATCCACATGAAAAAAATGTCACCTTTTATTTTGAAATAGATATATATATTGAATCCAAAATAACAGGGATTCCGATGGCAACATTGATGCAAAAAAAATACGCTAAAGCTTGGTTGCATTAATCAAAAAAACTTGTAATAATTAAATCAGATAAACTATTAATCTTATTATAAATAATTACAAATAAAGATAACGAATAAAACATGTGATAATTTAAAACAATAATACCAACGCATGAAACCTACTAATCAATTATTTGATCTCATCAAATCCTTATCACCAGAGGAAGAAAAGAAATTTAAATTATTATCTTCCCTACAGCAAGGCGAAAAAAACTACATTAAACTTTATAATTATATACAAAAACAAGATGTGTATGATGAAGAGAATGTGAAAAATCATTTTAGTAAGGATTTATTTGTACAACATTTTGCTTCTGAAAAAAATCAACTTCTACATCATATTTTAAAAAGCTTGAGAGCCTTTCGCCACGAAACTATAACTAGTGCAACGATTGATGAAGAAATTAAAAACATTCAACTTTTATTTAACAAATCGCTCTACAAACAATCACGTAAACAACTAAGCCTCTTAAAAAAACGAGCTCAGGATTATGAGTTATTTTATAGTTTATTGGAAATTGTTGAATTAGAAAAAGTATTAATTGATATGGAAGCTCATTTTGGTGATATCAATTACAGAACTATTGACGAGTTGATTAATGAAGAAAATTCTATTTTTAGTAAAATTGAAAACTTTGCAGCCTATGAAGTTCAATTATCAAAATTAAACAGATTGTCTTCTAAACTAATGATAGCAAGGAGTAAGGAAGACGTTAAAGAAATATCAGATATTATTAAAGAAACTAAAAAATTAAAAACAACTACTAAATTTTTATCTAACAAAGCAAACATTTTATATTTATTTACTATTGGTTTAGGCAATCGGTTATTAAATGAAATGGACGAAGTGAATACTGCCTTTTCAGAACTAATCATTGAAATGGAAAACAAACCCGAATTGATTACTGAGCTACCAAATTTTTATATCCTTGCTCATGGTTATTTGATTCGCTACTTTGCTATAAAAAAACAATATAACGACGGTTTTAAAATGATTGACAAATTGAAGTCACTTTCTTTAAACAAAATGTTTAGCGCTACTGATTTACAAATTGCCATTTTTACACAATCGCATATTACCGAAATGGTTCTGTATGCTTATATTGGTCAGCATCAACAAGCGACTAACGTTATTCCTTATGTTATAAAAGGTTTAGATAAATACGAAACAAAAATAAACGACGAGGATTTAGTAATGATTTATCATACTATTAGTATGGTTTATTTTGGTGTTGGCGATTACAATAAAGCTTTGCATTGGCTCAATAAAATAATCAATACCAACTATGAAGATCTGAGAGAAGACAATATTCGTATATGTAAATTAATTAATTTAATTATTCATTTTGAATTGGGAAATGATGATTTGATCACATACATCTATAAATCAACCTTACGCTTTTTTAATCAACAAGAAAAACAATATAAATTTGAAATGGTATTTTTAGATTATTACAAAAAAATAGCATTATCTAAAAAAGAAGGGAAGCAAAAAGAAACTTATATTAAATTTAAACAAGAGTTACAATTAGTATTTAAAAATAAATACGAAAAAAATGCCTTAGAATTTTTTAATTTTTATGCTTGGTTAGACTCTAAAATACATAACATCACCTTTGCAGAAGCTATTAAAATAAGGCGACAAAACGTTTAATCAAATATTCAATCATTTTAATTATAATTTACTATTATCTTTATTACATAATTCTTCGTCTACATGGCCTCACACTTTTCTAAAATCCTATTCTGTAGTATCTTATTAATAAGTTCTAGTTTAAAATCTCAACAAGCTGATAGTATTGAATTACGTCGAATTTTTGATTATTATTTAACAGAAAGTAAATGCTATAAAAATTTAGAATACTTAGCTACAAAAATTGGTGGAAGATTAAGTGGTTCACCACAGGCTGCTCAGGCTGTTGTGTGGGCAAAAAAAGCGATGTATGAGGCAGGAGCTGATACTGTTTATTTACAGCCATGTATGGTACCTCATTGGGTTAGAGGTGAAAAAGAAATATGTTCAACTATAAATACAAAATCTAAACAAAAAATAAATTATGCTATTTGTGCTTTAGGTGGTTCTGTGGCAACTCCAAAAACTGGGCTTTATGCTGAAGTAATAGAAGTAAAAAGTTTTGAAGAATTAGAGGCTCTTGGCGAAAAGAACATCAAAGGAAAAATTGTATTTTATAATGTATTTTTTGATCATAAACATTTAAGTACTGGAACCTGTTATGGCGAAACCGTAAAATACCGTTGGGCAGGCCCTAGCAAGGCCGCTAAATATGGTGCTGTTGCCACTATTGTGCGTAGTATGAGTTCAATACATAATGATTTTCCGCATACGGGTGCTATGGGCTATGATACGAGTGTTTGTCAAACAAAAATTCCGTGTTGCGCTATGAGTTATATTGGAGCAGATAAACTTTTAAAAGAATTAAAAGAAAATCCAAATCTTAAACTAAATTTAAAAATGGCTTGTCAAACATTAAAAGACGAACCTTCCTTTAATGTAGTTGGCGAAATAAAAGGCACAGAAAAACCAAATGAAATTATATTAACAGGCGGACATTTAGATGCTTGGGATAACGGACAGGGCGCTCACGACGATGGCGCTGGTGTTGTGCAAAGTATAGAAGTACTATCCTTATTTAAAAAACAAAACATAAAACCAAAGCATACGATACGCGCTGTAGCCTTTATGAATGAAGAGAACGGAGGCAGAGGCGGAAAAGCATATTTTGCTGACACCAAAAAAAATAATTTGAAACATATAGCTGCTTTAGAAAGTGATGCAGGAGGTTTTTCACCACGAGGTATTAGTGTGGACACAACGATGGGTGCTTATACAAAAATAAAAGGTTGGGGAAATCTATTAGATCCTTACTTTGTACATTACATCAAAAAAGGAGGGCATGGTGCTGATATAGAATACTTGCAAGACATAGGAGTGCCTCTAATTGGCTTTGAGCCAGATGGGCAAAAATATTTTGATTATCATCATACAGCGGACGATACCTTTGATAAAATAAATAAACGTGAACTTGAACTAAGTGCAGGGGTTATTGGTTCTATTATATACTTAATTGATAAACATTGGTAAACATGAAATACCCATTAACAAAGAGTTTGTTGCAAACAAAATTAATGAAGATAATGGGTATACCATGTGACAACTAAAAAAACAATAATATCTACACATGAAATTATCACAAAAAACGCTCAGTTTTATTACACTTGCATTTGTTATTGGCTTTACAATTCTATGTGCTTTTCAAATAAAAAAAATACAATTTAATTACGACTTCGAAGCCTTTTTTCCTAATGAAGACAATGAATTAGAAGTATATCAAACGCATCGCAATCGTTTTGAGTGGGACAATGAATTTGTGTTGATTGGCATTGAAAATAAAGCAGGAATTTTCAAAAAAGATTTTTTGCAAAAAGTAGAATCATTTTCCAATGATTTGAAAACCATACGATATGCCGATAGAATTATATCTCCTACAAATATTAAAAATATTTCATTAAGTGGATTAGCGCCCGTTCAGAAGCGATTAATCCATATCGAAGATGAAAGTTTATATAAAGAAGACAGTACAAATATTTATAATACTCCTGAGTTAATTGGTTCATTTTTTCCGACGGATGCTAAATCACTTTCTATTTTTATAAAAACAGATGAAGGTTTATCGAAAGTAAAATGTGATAGTCTTGCTCGTAATATTGAAAAGGCATTTAATAAATATCATTTTGATGAAGTGCATTTTGTTGGAAGAATCGTAGCTCAAGATGTTTATCTTCAAAATTTACGAAGTGAGTTTGTTTATTTTTTAGCTATTTCTTTTGCATTGGTCATGTTTTTTTTATGGCTCTCTTTTCGCTCTATATATGGCGTTTTAGTGCCAATGACCATTGTTATTATTTCTATTTTCTGGACTTTAGG